>JANOBV010000208.1:0-7800 GCA_031411835.1 Bacteroidota bacterium
GGTGCTGCATTCAAAGTATAACAACAAGTAGTTTGTTGTCCATTTGCATTTGTGATAGTCACACAATATGTTCCTGCTGCAAGTCCGCTGATACAAGGTCCTGTTGCTCCATTACTCCAAGTATATGTTAATGGTCCTTGACCAAAGCATGCTTGAACACACAAACTTCCGTTTGGTTGACAACATGTTGGTTGAACAACATTCACAAATGAAACGCTTGGTGGAGATACAACTAATGTAACTGAACAACCATTTGCATCAGTAACAGTTACTGTTAAATCAACACAAGGAGTATAGCTTGATAAACATGGTCCTGTTTCGCCATTCGACCATAAATATGTCAATGGTCCACATCCGCCTTCTGTTCCTATACAAATTGGTCCGCCGCAATTTTGATTAATTGGGAAGATCATAAGTGGAGCAGCAACAGATGGAACTATTACAGTTTGTGTTGCAATATTTCCACACGGATCTTTTACAATAATTGTATAAGTACCGGCTTTCAGATTACAGAAAATTGTAGAATCTAAAGTTGGCCCAACAGTATCTACTAATGTTGGATTACATAGACTATGATAAATATATCCGAAACGTAAACAACATCCTGTGAAACTTAAATCGATACAACCTTTGTTATTACAACTATCAGGCGTGATGCCATTCACAGTAATTGTTGGTGCAGGAGGAGCAGGAATTGCATTGCATCCACAATCAGTTTCAACATTTACTGTATCATAAAGAACTGTTTCACATCCTACAGAATCTGTGATTATAACATTGTAAATTCCAGCTGCGAGATTTTTAATATTAGGAGTTGTTTCTCCTGTATTCCATATATATGAATACGGCGGTTTGCCTCCGCTTACAAATGTATTAATGCCACCATAGATACTATCACAATTAACATGATAAACTGTATCAGTTACAACAATAACATTTGTATCGACAGGAACAGTTATGCAACATGAATCGATACAACCACAACAGCTGATCACTTTCACACAATATGTTCCCGGTGCTGCATTTTCAATGAATGGTTCCGTTGAACCATTATTCCATACATATTGAAAGTTTTGACAAGGGCCACTATTTAAAATATCTACTCCAACTGTATAATGACAATTAACTAACGTTTTTTTACAAGTGATAATAAATGATTGAGGAGTGAAACACACGTTATCAATTCCTACAACTTCACCTACTCCACCTGATACTTGTGTCACGAAAATAACGTCTGTTACATTCGATGCAACTGCTTGCCAATCTGCAATTGTAGTTGCACCAATTGGCGTCCAGAAGCCACCTGCATTTGGCGAAGGGAATGTATCAATGCTTGTACATGCAACCACTTTTTTCCATGTACTATTTTCATTGATTGATAAACTTGATGTAAATATAAATCCTTTGTTCAACACACTATTCCAGATCTTGAATTGCGGCTGAATATTTGGCGATCCCGAAACACCATCATTGACGATCTTGAAATCATAAGTGAATTTACCACAACACCATTTACCATGGAAGACAGTATCAGCAACAACTGCTGATGCTCCAGGAAGATCTGACGCTTTAATAAATACATCACCAACATATTGTCCGCCAATATTACTTGTTGATACAGAAACATTCGGTTCAAGAATATAAGGTGAGAAATTATGTGTCAATGCATCGGAGAAATCCTGACATGTTGTATCAACACAATCTCCTTCGACAATTGGTGTACAACAATCTTTGAATGTGATCTTCAAAGTATCTGAGGTATCTGAACATCCAAATGCATTCGAGGCAATTAATCTGAACATTCCACCCGGAGGTACTACTGTTAGATTTTGTGTTGCACTATAGAATACAAACGTTGGTCCGACTAACATTTCCCAAGTGTATGATGCAAATCCGAATGGTCCCGGAATTACAACCGATGGACATTCATTACAGAATTCATAACATCCGGAAGGAACACATGAAAGATCAGGCAGTGGATGTATCGTAAGAACATTTGAAACTGCTGAACAACCATATTGATTTGTTGCAGTCACAAAATAACTTCCTTGCATCGCTGCTGTAATGGATGTTCCTATTTGTCCGGTACTCCACGTATAAACAACAAGCGGTGCAGGAATCGGTGTGGCATTGAATGTTACCAATGTTCCTTCACACAAAACTCCCGGTGGATTTGAAGTAATGAATGGCGTTATCGGCGCAGGATTAACTACAACAGTTATTGTATCTGTTTTTGTACAACCAAAAGTATTTGTAACAACAACAGTATAAAGTCCAGCATCTGTTAATTGCATATTTGCATAGATGAAAGGATTTCCTGTTCCTGTTGCAGCAGGTCCGGCCCATGCATAGGTTGCGCCGCCAACCGGTGTTGTTTGCAATTGCAATTGTTCACCTTCACATAAAACTGTATCGCCTGTTATATTTGCAACAGGTTTTGGATTTACGACAACTGTCACCGGAGCAATTGCAGGGAATGCACATCCATTTGGAGTTTGTGCAATAACTGAATACGTTCCTGAAACAGTTACATACAATGTATCATTTGTATTCTGTGGTGCAGTCAATGCAGGTGTCGGAGACTTCGACCACAAGTATGTTGCAGCAACCGGTGAAACAGTTAATGCAATTGAATCCCCATCACAGAATGTCAACGGCCCAGATGCAACGATCATTGCAGACGATGGAACAGGATCGATATAAACTGTGTATGGTGCAGATGCGGTACATCCATTAGCACCTGTTACTGTTACCTGATAAGTTTGAAATCCTGTTCCGGAAGGAATAATTGTGAGGTTAGGAGAATTTGTTCCTACAGGAATTGCTCCCGGTAATTTTACCCATGCATAACTAATTCCCGCCGCTCCTGTTTTTATATCTAATGCTTCGCCTTGACAATAATTTGTTTGTCCTGTGACAACAACATTTGGTGAACGATTGACAGTCACTTGAACAGGACCTGCAGTATATGGACAACCATTGATATCCGTTCCTGTTACTTTATAGAAGCCTGATGTTTTTACATAGACAGGATTTGTTGGGAATGGTGGCGGACTAATAAATTGCCAAACATAAGGGCCAAGTCCTGATGCAGTAAGTTGAACTGAATCACATGTTCCCGGTGTTACTGTTATTGATCCTGCTATCGGTGTCAATACACTAACAACTTGCGATGCTGTACTCACACATCCATAAATATCAGTTACGGTTAATGTAGCAGTGAATGGTCCTGGCGAATTTGCATAGATCAAACTCGAAGGATTTGTTGTTCCTGTTGCACCATTTCCATTATTAAATAATAGTGATGCAACATTTCCAGGTGGCGCAGAAAGGCTGGTAAATAAAGCTGCAGACCCCTGACATATAGGTGTAGAAATAGTAAAGCTCGCAGTGATCGGAACAGGAACAGTAATTGTATTCGTTACTGAACAAGTTCCTAATGTAACAGGATCAAATGCAGAGAGTGTAATTGTGTGTACTCCCGGCGTCAATGTGATCGGGCCCGGAAAAGCAATGGAAGCAATTGTAGTTGCAGTAGTAACGTCATACCATGTCCAGTTATAACTACCGGCACTTCCTACGAAAAGCGATGTGTTCGCAAAATTAACTTGCATTACTCCTGCTCCATTACATGCGAAAGAGTGTGTGAAGCTCAAATCAAACGGTACTGTTATTATTCTGCTATATGGGAAAGTGTCAACGCATACATTTCCCAGTGCATCAGTTCCTGTTCCAATTCCGTAAACTGTTACTTTATATAATCCAGGTATTGCATAAGTATGCGTTACCGGTGAAACATTACCTGCTGTTCCGCCATCACCAAAATCCCAAGCATATAGAGTTGCCGTTCCTGTTGCTGTAAATGTTTCTGTTAAACAAATTGGTGGCGCCGTAGTAAAATTGATCGTATCTGTTACACTACATCCCGGAGCCGCTGTACCATTACATGGTTGCTGAGTAACTGTAATTGAATTCGAAGTATTCGTACATCCAAATGAATTTGTAACGATGCAAGAGAAGGTAGTCGTGCCTGAAATAGTTTGCGTAATAATTGGACCAACTCCCGATGGTGTCCATGCGAAAGAATAACCTGCCTGATTCACTGCTGCCATTGTAACTGTTGCAGGCAATGCACAAACCTTATTTGGTCCTGTTATAATTGCAAGTGGCAATGGATGAACAGTAATACTTGTCAACGCAGAAGCAGTACATCCATTTGCATCGATGATCGATAATGAAACAGGATATGTTCCTGCCGTACCATAAGTGATCACCGGATTTGTAAGATTAGATGTTGAAGGACTGCCTGAAGAGAATGACCAATTATAATTTACTCCACCCGATCCCGTGAACGTAAGTGGCGCACCTAAACATGATGGCGATGGAAGTCCAATGCCCGGAACAGGAAGTGAATTCACTGTAACTTTGACCCATAAAACTGTGTCGACACATGTTGATTGCAAATGCAAGAGTACACTATCAACACCCGGAGTATTCCAATGAATCGAAAACGAATTCGGAGTATTCAAAGTAATATTTCCCAATGCAGGTGCTGATAATGACCAATCATAACTTCCACCCGGAAATAATGGTTCTACGAATGAATAATTTGTTGTTGATCCTAAACATACATTGTTTGGTCCAACAATATTGGGAATGATTGGAACTGTATCGACATGAATAGAAGTGTATGCAGTATCTGAACAACCTGCAGCACTCGTTACATATAATTGAATATTGAAATCGCCTGATGCTGCATAAGCGTGAGTTGGATTTTGTAATGGCGATGTAAACGCATCTCCGAAACTCCAATTCCAAATTGGTCCCGCACTTGATGTTGTGAAACTTACGACATCATTGATACAAGGATTCAATGGAGTGAAACTGATATTCGGTACCGGTGGCAATGGGAATAAATTTACCGGTAGCATTACTGAATCTTCATAACATCTTGAAATTTTTAATTTGACAATTGGTGGAGTTACTGCACTCACCCAATTGATCGTAACAAAATTTAATCCGTTTGCAGTAATAATATTTCCTGCGCTGGCAGGAACGATTGACCACGTATAAGTTCCATTACTTATCAATGCCGGTGGAATTGAATATGTAATAATACTTTTCACACAAGCAATCGGTGCACTCGCTGTGATCACAGGCAATGGGAAATTCGGCCATGTAACAACTGTATAATTCGCAGTTGAGTTTGAAACACAACCCGGAGCAGCAGTCAGTGTTTGATATACTGAAACTGTTCCACCACCCGGAGCCCAAGTAATTGAAACACTACTTGTATTTATCGGCGGATTAATTACTCCACCCACCACATTCCACGTATAAGTTACACCCGACATATTCGGCGATGTACTATAGTAGTATGGTTGTCCTGCGCAAACTGTATCAGGACCTGTAATTACATTCGGTGTAAGAAGCTGAACAACTTCAACAGTTGATTGTGCCGAATCATTACAATAAATTCCCGGTGGCGCATAAGCAGTCAACGAATAAATTCCGGGACCTGCATTCCATGTATATGAATTGAATGCAAGTGTATTTGCAAATGGAATTACAGTTGCCGATGGTGTTACCAATTTCCATGATGTACCTGCTGCAATTGTATTGTTTGTAAGATTCATTCCATTGAATGGTGCACTTACAACTCCAGGACAAACTTTTGCCGGACCTGAAATTCCGAAGATTGGTTTCACATTAATTGTGATCAATCCAATTCCTCCGCAACCCGGATCGTTATTGCAACTTCCATCCGGTAAATTACATCCTGCACCTGTAAGTACATTCTGATAATTTACTTGTAGCTGTACAATTCCAAAAAATCCCGGATTCCATTGTATCGTTACACAACATGTTCCATTGCCGGTAACAACTCCTGCGTTCGCAGGAAGTAATTCCCAACTGTGGGTGTTACCCGGAATACATTGAATACAATATGTAGAAGTACCTCCTGCGCAAACAACTGTATCTCCTGATACAGGTAATGTAGCAGGAACAATGTTAACCGTTTTAATTGTTGCAACTGCACATGTTGATGGTGGTGTACATCCTGAAACGCTTAGTGATATTGTTCCATTCGGTCCAGCTCCCCATATTACCGTTGCAGAATCACTCGTCACTGCCGGCACAGGATAAAATATTCCACCTGATACTGCCCAATTATAAGTTGTGCAATTGGCACTCGTGTGATACGTGACAGTATCCCCGGGACAGACTACTGATATACAGAAAATGTCGGGGCCGGAGGCCGAGTCGACAACAACTGTGAAAGCAGTATCGTGTGGGTTTCTGCAATCATCAAAAACAGTTAAGGTATCGTAGTAAGTTCCCGGGGGATAGTGCCATGCGGGTTCCGTGTGTGTTGCATTACTAGAATAAAATCCATTTCCAAAATTCCAAAGTCGACCTGTTGTGCCTGTCGAAAAATCATTGAACGTTATTGTTTGTCCATTACATATGTTAATGACTCCACCAACTATTGGTGGTGAAGTTGTAAAGTTGATCGCATAAGGTGTCGGCGGATTTCTGATCACATTTGATGTACAAGAATCAATGAATCCTCCCGGCAAACGCACCCACCATTTTACAACTGTTGTTCCTACCGGATAAACTAGTGGTGCATTATTCCACATTGAATCATAAACACAATCTGTACCGTTTCCACCAGTGGGACCTGTTCCACCTCCACCGGCGGTTGTATCTCTAACTGATGGATGATTCAATATGATCAATGAATCAGGAAGGCTGTAACAAAAAGATGTATCACGACAAATTAAGTGACAACAACTTGCCCCAACTGTTACAGGAAATTGTATAGTTACATTATTTGCATCACGAACGATGAATGTATATGTTCCCGGACATAAATTCGAAACACACGCTGTTGTTCCAACAGGTCCTGATCCACCGAGAACTAAAATGCTATACGGTGGTAGTCCGCCAGTAACAATTACTCCCGCAGAACAACTACATGGCACAACAGCAGAACAACAATTTGTACTGCACACAGGATCTAATGAAACTGAAAGCGGACCTTGTGCAGCTGCAGATGACATCATCATTAAAACTAATGACATTACAAATGTCATTCTTCGCAATATTCTGTTTAGTAGAAAACTTTTTTCTTTTTCCAGAAGACTCTTGAAAGAGTTTTTAAATTTCCAGTCAGTTGCATTAACTGCATTGTGTTTCTGTGTTTGGTAGAAATAATTCATGGTGTTGATGTTTATTGTGGTGTTGTGTTTTTATTGTTTGGGAGAATAATTACATTCTCAATTCGAACTATCGGATTTTCTTTTCCACGAATAGATCTGATTTGGTGAGAGATCAAATTTCTTTGCAATAGCAATAATTGCATTTTCATTCAGCTTTACTTCCTGCAGCACTTTTGTCTTAAATTCTGTCGAAAACTTTCGGCGTTGATTTTTCATTCGTATCCACTAATTCTTAATCTCTAAAGGTGGAATTTTGGATGAATTCTCAATCCATGTATGTAACAGATGGTGGGAAAAACCAATAGATGGTAAGGAAAAGTTGAGGGATGGCGAAATTTGCGTTGGGGTGTAGGCGGAATTGAAAATTCCGCCTAGCATCGTGGGTGCGCTCGCCAATTCTCGGCGGGATCCATGCGCGGCGGATCAACGCTCGGCGGAATTTTTAATTCCGCCGAAACACAGTTTTTCCTAATATGGCTTCTGTGTTAACATTATTAATTACATTACTTCAAATTATTCGCATTCTTTTTCGAAAAACATTCCAAAATGAAACCTAAACGTATGTTCCGGATTA
>JANOBV010000209.1:0-1353 GCA_031411835.1 Bacteroidota bacterium
CTTGATCAATATGTAATTGGGCAGGATGATGCGAAAAAAGTTTTAGCAGTAGCAGTATATAATCACTACAAAAGAATTTCAAGCAAGATCAAAAAGCAGGATGAAATTGAGATCGAGAAATCGAATATCATTCTTGTTGGAGAAACCGGTACTGGAAAAACACTTCTTGCTCGGTCAATTGCAAAAATGTTAAATGTTCCATTCTGTATTGCTGATGCAACTGTATTAACAGAAGCTGGATATGTGGGAGAGGATGTTGAAAGTATACTTACTCGTTTACTGCAATCTGCCGATTACGATGTCGCTTCTGCTGAACGTGGAATCGTTTACATTGATGAGATTGATAAGATCGCTCGTAAAAGTGATAATCCGTCAATCACTCGTGATGTGAGTGGAGAAGGAGTGCAACAAGCTTTACTGAAACTTCTAGAAGGTTCTATCGTGAATGTTCCTCCGCAAGGAGGACGTAAGCATCCGGAGCAAAAGATGATAGCAATGGACACACATAATATATTGTTCATTTGCGGAGGTGCTTTTGATGGAATTGAAAAGAAGATCGCAAAACGATTAATGACTCATGCAATTGGTTATAAATCGGGTCGTGATACTGAACATTTGGATAAGGCGAATTACCTTCAGTATATAAGTCCGGTCGATTTGAAATCGTTCGGAATCATTCCCGAATTAATTGGTCGTTTACCGATTGTTACTCATTTAGATCCATTGGATAAAGCCACTTTGCGTTCAATTTTAACAGAACCAAAGAATGCTTTGATGAAGCAGTACGAGAAACTGTTTGAACTTGAAGGAATTAAGCTGGAGATGGAGAAAAATGTGCTTGACTTTATTGTCGACAAAGCATTTGAATTCAAATTAGGAGCTCGAGGACTTAGGTCAATCTGTGAGGCTATCCTTTTAGATGCCATTTTTGAAATTCCAACTTCAAAAGGGAATTCAAAAGAGTTTGTTGTTACTTTAGCTTATGCAAAAGAGAAATTTGCAAAGACAAACGCAAATAAGCTGAAAGTCGCATAATAATAAAGAAGCCGACTTAAAAGTTCGGTTAATAAATTTCAATAAAAGAGTCAGGGTTTTATAATCCTGACTTTTTTATTGAAATGCATCAGAAAAGGCGAAAGTCGATTTTTTAATTTTTTTCGAATTTTTTTTTCGAAGCCAACAGTGCCTTTTTTCATTGTTTTCAACGTTTTTAACTAAAAGAACAGCCTCATTCTAATTTGTTTAAAATATTTTATCAACACTATTTGGTAAATAAGAACAATAGTATACCTTTGCGTTCCCTAAAAATAGGGGAATTTCTATAATAATTACACAGAGTTTAACAGTAAGAAC
>JANOBV010000210.1:0-3471 GCA_031411835.1 Bacteroidota bacterium
TTCGTTTCAAGTCGGCAATGTATTTAATTGCAATCCAATTATTGTTTCACTTTAGAATCTTAAAGATGAATATTAACCAACCCAATCTGCGAATTTATCTGCGCCTTAATCTGTGGCATTGCCACGGGAGAAAAACACATAGCATCTCACTCCATCATTCCCCATAAAAAAAGAGCATGCAACTCAGTCACATGCTCTCTTTCATTTCGAAGAAGTAAATTATTTTTTGTTTTTACTTCCCGGTGGACGACCTCTTCCTCGGCGACTTTTTTTAATTGCTGCAGATGGACGGCCCGGTCCTCTTTTTCCTGGGCCAACCGTTTTTACTGAAGTAATCTTATAAGAGCCAACTGGTCTTCCTCGGCCTCTCTTCGGTGCGAAAAGAGTTTTGTTCTTTAGTAGTGTATTAAGTTTCGATTCTATACTACGCAGTGAATCTACTAATTCGGACATGCCGTCTACTAAAGCACTTTTTGTTTTTGGTCTTGCCATTAAATCAAGATTTATAATTAAGTGGCAAAAGTAACTACAATTTTTCGGTAAACAACATGAAGGACATATAAACTCATTTGGAATGTCTCCAATTTTTTAATGAATTTCAAAAAAAAACGAAAAAAGCGAATTGCTTACTAAGAATTATGTAAACAATTAGCTTATTTAATTTGGAATAAATAATCAGTTTAGCCGAAGTTTTGTTTATTCAATGATCAATTTATAGTTCGCGCTTTGTGTTTTTGAATTGATTGTAACAACATAAATTCCCGGCGTAATATTTTTTTCCGACAAATTAATTTGCATTGAATATTGTCCCGGATTCAAATTATTTTTAATCGTCGACCAAATCAATCTTCCTGAAATAGCATTTACTTTAATTTGTATGTCTTCATTTTTCGGTAAATAAAATTCTATGTTTGTAATTCCAGTTGTGATGGTTGGATAAACTGTTGCATTGAATTTACTTTGTTCAAGTAAAGGAACACTTACAGTATGTTGAAAGAAATGAGCGATCACAGAGTCGCTTCCTGTAATGTTCATCGTAACTGATGGTGAAGTTAATCCCGGTAAAATTGGTGATCCTTGCGTTGCCTCCCATCGATCAAAATCGAAGTTGTTTATAGTATCGGGATTTGCTTGCATATTAATATCTATTCCGCCATAATAATTTCCTGTCCATGGAAATTCTGTTATCGTCAAAGAATTAAGAGTAACCGTTCCGGTTCCAATTGGAGTAGCATCAATTGTAAGTGGATAAGGTCCATTCAAGCCATAACAACTGATCAATCCGGCGGGAGCAGCATTACATCTTCTTTCAATAAAACTTCTTAGTCGCGCAACATTCGTTCTCCATTCTGCATAGGTTCCATTCCATCGTGCAGCATGTGCCGACATTTCCGGATCAATTACAGCAACAGTACTGTCAAGTGTTCTCAACATATAATCGCATGAGAAAACTGTATTCATTAAATCTATGTAGCGAGATTTATAGTAATGATCAAATGTTGGATTTGTGCGTAACTTCATTAGTAAGTCGAGATGTTGTTCAGGATCACTCAAACTTCCTTGCCCGGGCTCAACATTGCAAACAGGAGCGTAAGCACTTGTATCAGGAATGCCGGTGTAGTTCACATAAAAACCAAATGTTGCATCATTATCCCAAAGTATATACCCCCATTTCTTATGAGTGCCTGTTGAATCTAATCCACGCCACCATCCTGTATTGTAATTCAACCAATCAGAACAAACAGTAATTGAGTTGACGATGATGTAATCAGCAAGACTATTTACATCCAATTGCGAAGTAACATTGTCCCAAACAGCAGGATTGTTCATGTTATTTGCCATCACATAATTGTGAAAAGTATTCCAGTCATTCAATGCTTGATTGCCGCCATATTCTGCCCAAGTTCCGCCCCACGTTTCAATGTATTGAAGATTAAATTTATCTTGACCATAATAATAGTTTGTGAAATCATGATCATCGGGAATTTCACGTAAGTCATAGACACCCCAATATTCTCCATTCATATATACAATTGCTTTTGTTCCCACTCGCACATCAAGATCGAGATTTCCAACTTTTGCAAGATTTTGCACATAAGCATCGCGAAGATGCGCACTACCTGCATTTGCACTATGATGAGCAGCAGGATAGTTATCATCTCCGGCAGCTCGAAGAATGACACGTTGAAATTCATCGCGAGGTGTTAAACTGAAAAGTTGATTTTGTAATGCATAGTTATAACCGAGTTCATCGTACATCACAAAGTCAATACTACGTTGATCATTGGCCCATGAATCTTGTCCATGACGATTGAATTCCCCATAGCCTGTAGTTTTTCTTACACTATTGATATCGAAATATTCTATTGAACCAAAAGGAACAAGGCTCCCACTGCCATTAGCAAGTGTAGTCAGTTGATTTGCTGCAACAGAAACTACAGGAATTGTATGAGAGACATTGATAAAATACGTTCCGAAATTTACAAAGCCTGTTGCAATGTTTGGATCAGCAGAAAATGTTGCAGCTTTAAGAACTGTAGTTGCAGAAATTGCAATTGGTCCGATGTAAGGTGATGAAGATGCTGTAGGCTCTGTGCCATCAAGTGTAAAACGAATTGTTGAATTTGTTTCTGTAGTTGAAATTTGAATTTGTTGGGTACCGGTGTAAAATCCGGGAATTAAATTGAACGAAGGTGTAGCAGAATAACGGACGAAAGTATTGCCTACAACATTTGTAGTATTTGGTGTTGGGATAGAACAAACTTTCCAAACGATTGAGCCATCAGGAATTCTTCCGTTGGAATGATTCTGTTTTGTTCTTGCTACAGTTACATAATCGATGATCGTTCCTGTGTTGTCAGAAAATACTATATTTTCAGATTGAATTTTCGTTTGAGAGATTCTGAAATTAGTATGAAAAGTACCTGTGGTAATATTTCTCCCTGAAGCATAAAAAACAATTCTTGCATTTGTGTTAATCATAGTCCCTGCAGGAATCATCCACTTCGTTGGTTGATTAAGTTTGTCGCTTAAATAATAGCCACTAATATTTACAGGACTTGTTCCTGCATTATATAATTCGAACCAATCTTCGTATTTTGAAAAATTGTCGGCATGATTTGTAACGTTAGAACAAGAGTATTCATTGATAACGACTTGCCCTTTTGAGTTGATCATATTCAATAAGAAAGCAACTACTAAAGCTGGGTAGATTTTTTTGTACATAACGTTTGGGTTAGGGGCATCTAAATTGAGAAAAAAGCATCAGAATCCAAATTATTTATTTGTGTGAAATGATGGAATATGACGAAATTTGACGGTTCTTGCAGAATCTAAAAAAAACTAATACTTTCAACTGAATAAACTACCACAAACTAAAAATCATGAACAAAAAAATTACCTTCTTTCTCCTTGTATTTATTTCGATAAGCGGATTGCTAAAAGCCCAGCTAAGCGGAAGCTATACAATCG
>JANOBV010000211.1:0-3160 GCA_031411835.1 Bacteroidota bacterium
CATCAGGAATATTATCTGCATTAAATTCGACACTGTAGTTTTCCCCGGCTTCAATCATTCCATTATACAGAGAAGCAATCTTGCTTCCTGACATAGAATAGATTTCAACAGAAGTCATTCCTGAATGTTCAGGCGACATAAATTCAATTGTCGTTTTAGAAGCAAATGGGTTAGGATATGCTTTTACAACAAAGTCACTACTTTCTTCTTCTAGAGATTCATCTGCCAATCGCATACCTGTACCGAAATTTACATTCGTACAAGGTATTCTCGAAATAGGTCCGGAATACGTTCCAACATAATCACCAATGCCTACTCCTCTTGCGCCTGCAACTGTATACAATTTGTAATTCTCAGGGCTACCGGCCGGGTCATTATTACCATAGATAGTTGTTGTATCGCCATCTGCGGCTTTTACACCAATTAAAGTTAAATTAGTATTGAATGTAGAATAAACTGCAGCACTCCATTTCCAATCAACAGTCACTCCCGGTTTACTTGAAGTCCATATGCCTTTCCACGTGATGGCAGAAAGATTACGGAGTATAGTACTCGGAAGAAGATGAGAATATCCTGAGATGAAATAATTACCGGAAATATTTGGAGGTGCAACTGTCACCCATTCTGTACCTGTGAAGGTTGTTGTTGCCTGGGTTACAGTATCTGTTACAATCAATTTTGCAATTTTCGGATTCAAGTTGAATCGAGAGCTGGCAATATTTTGATCAGTGAAATTTAAAGTAAGCGGATACACTCCAGTATAATTTACTTTAACAACAGCACTGAACCAAATACTTCTTCCAATTGGAATATCATTATTATTAAATCCTGCTGTGACACGACTAAAATCTGCCGCAGCTTTAGTAGTAGTAATTGTTGTTGAAAGCACGGCCAAACAACCTTTGGCATCTGTAATTCTAACAGAATAGGTTCCGGCTCTTAGTCCTCCCAGATTCGCAGTTGTTGCTCCTGTATTCCATAAGTAAGTGAACGGTTGAACACCACCAGTAATAGTAGTAATAGCAGTACCTTCATAACCATTTGCACATGTTCCGGCAGAACCTTTTAGTGTAGCTTTTAATGGAGCAGAAACAATTTTTGTTGCAGTGCTTGAACACCCGGCAGTATTTTTAACTGTAACCGAATATGTACCACCAACTCTAAGTGCTATAAATTGTTTAGTAGAATTGTTACTCCATTTATAAGTATAGCCTGCAGTAGCAGTTAAAGTAGTAGAACCGCCTGTACAGATATAGTCGTTTCCGGAAATTGTTACAATTGGATTTACACTTTGTGTAACAACAACAGTTGCAGTTGCAGAACAACCGGCAAGGTTTGTACCTGATACAGTATATGTTCCCGGAGATGAAATTTTCGAACATTGAGTTGTGTCACCATTACTCCATAAGTAAGAAGTCATACCTGCAGATGCACATAAGTTTGTAAATGATCCCGGGCAATAAGCAAGAATGCCAGTCACCAAAATTCGAGGTAACGATGGATTTGCTACAATAGCAGTAACGTTAGTTGTACATCCATTAGCATCAGACACAGTAACAATATATGTACCTGCTGCTAAAGCAACAGCCATATTTGTTGTTTGAACCGGAACAGTATTCCAAGAATAACTATATGGAGGAACACCGCCAGCAGGAGTTGCTTTCGCTGTACCTGTATTTCCCTGACAACCTGAAGGAGTAGTAATCATAGTTGCAGTAACTCGCGTAGGCGCTGTTGCAATTATTGCAGATGCATTAGCTGCACAACCATTAAAATCGGTAACACTATAATTATATGTTCCCGCAGTCAAATTTGTTCGAGAAGCTCCACCATAAATATATGGTGCAGTACCTCCGACTCCGTTAAGAGTAACACTACCTCTACCATTAAAACATTGGATCTGATTTGGAGTTGCACTAAGCGCCAAAAGACTTGGAGCAGTATTGATAGATACAAAAGCCGTATCGATACATCCGTTTGCATCTGTTATTGTATAAATATAATTTCCCGGTGAAAGAGCTGTTAATGGTTGTGAATTCGAAACATATGGTGCTAGTCCACCGGTCGGCGTAAGTGCCACACTTCCTGTTCCACCAAAACATCTGATCTGAGAAACGTTTGCTATTAATGTTGGCAATGATTTAACAATTACATGAGTTGTTACAACACTATCGCATCCTAAATAATTTGCATTTGAAAGAGTCGTAACAATATTTCCCGTTACGATTGGATAGGCAACTGAATTATCAGGTAATAAAATAGCTTCTCCTGCGCAAACAGTTACATTACGCGAGCTAGTTGAATTTGCTACAATTGTAATACTTGTCATGATCACACTATCACATCCATTAGCATTTTGAATAATGCTCTGATAAGTTCCGCTAGTTGAAACGATGTTTCCATCAGGAAGAGTGTAATTAGTACCAGCACAAATATTTCTACTTATTGACGAATACGTTATTGGAGAAACGGAAAGTGTTGTTGTAATTACTGAATCACATCCTGCGGCGTTTGAAATATGTGAAGTATAAACGCCATTAGTTGACACCAAAGCACCATCAGGTAAAGTATAAGACATTCCACCACAAATAGTAATACTTCGAGAACTGAATGAATTTTGAATTACTGTCAAATTGGTTGTTATGACAGAATCACATCCCGCTGCATTTGTAATATGACTTGTGTAAACACCGGTCGTGGTTGCTGTTGCTCCATTAGGTAAAACATGTGTCGAACCGTTACAAATCGAAAATGATTGTGTCGAAGCCGTATTGCCAATAACAGTCAAATTAGTTGTGATGGATGAATCACATCCTGCTGCATTTTCAATATGACTTGTGTAAACACCGGACGCCGTCGCAGTTGCTCCATCAGGAAGTGTATGTGTCGAGCCATTACAAATCGAAATAGTCTGTGTCGATGTTGTATTCGCAATCACAGTCAAGTTCGTTGTAATTGTTGAATCACATCCTGCTGCATTTGATATATGCGAAACATACGTTCCGGTAGTTGTTGCCGATGCACCATCAGGTAAAGTATGAGTCGCCCCATTACAAATTGAAACTGTTTGATTCGATGTTGTATTTGGAATGACTGTCAAGTTCGTTGTGATCGTTGAATCACATCCTGCTGCATTTGAAATGTGACTTGTGTAAACACC
>JANOBV010000212.1:0-1562 GCA_031411835.1 Bacteroidota bacterium
CATTTCCAACAAAAGATTCAGTTGCTAAATCAATTGCGCATCCGATACATGTTCCTTGTGTAGGGATAAGATCTGTATCAATAGTAGATAAAAACAACTTCGCTGCTGCGTAATCAGAAGTGATAGGAAGTTGAACATATGCTTGACCTGCAAAAACGACCATTCCAATTCTGTCGTTTTCTAGTTGATCAATCAATCTACTTATTGCTTGCTTTGAACGTTCAAGTCGGCTAGGCTTAATATCCTGTGCTTTCATTGAATTTGAAATGTCCAATGCTATAATTATATCAACACCTTCTCTTTTTACTTCTTCGAGTCGTGTACCGATCTGTGGATTTGCACAAGCGATAATGATCAATGTTATTCCCAGCAAATTCAATACTAATTTCGTAACAGGTTTTGTTTTCGAAACATTTGGAGTCAATCGTTCAACAAGTGCAAGATCTCCAAATTGCTTTCTCGCTTTATTTTTCCACGATAAATGATAAAAATAAACGAGCAGTATCAATGGCAATACTGCCAAAGCATACAGATATTCCGGATGTGCAAATCGAAACATATTATGGCAGTTTTTTAAATAGTGTATATCTGAAAATAATATCCATTAATAAAAGCAATAAAGCTGCAATCGCAAATGGATAAAACTCTTCAGTGTAATTATGAAATTCTTTTACGTCGATCTTTGTCTTTTCTAACTTGTCAATTTCAGCGTAGATCTCTTTTAACTTTGATGTATTGGTAGCACGGAAATATTGTCCATCAGTTTCTGTTGCAATTTTTTTAAGAACCTGCTCATCAATTTGTACCTCTACATTTTGATATTGAATTCCGAAAGGAGTTTTAAATGGATATGGCGCCATTCCTCGTGTACCAACACCGATAGTGTAAACTCTTATTCCAAATGTTTTTGCAATTTCTCCTGCTGTTTCAGGTGCAATTGCTCCAACATTGTTTACCCCGTCAGTAAGTAGAATGATGACCTTGCTCTTCGCTTTGCTATTTCTAATTCTGTTTACTGCTGTTCCTAATCCTTCTCCGATTGCTGTTCCATCTGCAAGAATGCCTGATTGTATTCCTATAAATAGATTCTTAAGGACTGAGTGGTCTGTTGTCAATGGACATTGAGTGAAACTCTCACCACCGAATACAACTAAGCCAATTCTATCATTCGGGCGACTATCGATAAATTCTTCAGCAACTTTTTTTGCCGCTTCAATTCGATTAGGTTTCAGATCTTCTGCAAGCATACTTGATGAAATATCCAAAGCCATCATAATGTCAATTCCTTCTGTTCGGATATCTTGTCCACTCATACTTGATTGTGGTCGCGCTAAGGCAACAACTGCTGCACAAAAGGCAAGTAACTTCAACACAAATGGAAGGTAGTGGAAGCGTTGACGAAATGTTGGACGCATTCCATTAAAATTTTCAAATCCGGAAAATTGAATTTGTGTTCGCTTCTTTCTTGTGTACAGTAAATAAAAGGCAATCATTGCAGGAACTAAAAGTAAAAGCAAGAAAAAATATGGATTTGCAAATTTAATATTGTCCATCATGATTTT
>JANOBV010000213.1:0-8442 GCA_031411835.1 Bacteroidota bacterium
GGAATTAATTTAATATTTCCATTCAATACATTTTCAAGAGCCGGTTTACTAATAGTATCCATTTTCAGAAACCACTGCATCGATAACTTCGGCTCGATTACAGCATCCGTACGTTCAGAGTAACCAACTTTGTTTTTGTAGTCTTCAACCTTTGTTACATGACCTGAAGCTTCAAGATCTTTTACAATTTTCTTGCGAACTGCAAATCGATCTTCACCAATATAAAATTGTGCAGCAGGACTCATTGAGCCATCGTCATTGATAGTGTCAATAACTTCCAGGCCAAATTTCACACCGAGATTATAGTCATTGATATCGTGAGCAGGTGTAACTTTCAAAGCACCTGTTCCGAATTCCATTTCAATATAAGTATCAAAAACAATTGGCACAGGGCGATTCACCATTGGAATAATAGCAAATTTCCCTTTCATCGATGCATAGCGAGGATCGTCAGGATGAACACACACACCTGTATCACCTAAAATTGTTTCAGGACGAACAGTTGCAATCGTGATAAACTCTTTCCCGGAAAAAGTTTTACCTGCAGTTTTTACCTCCCATGAATTTTCAGAGAGATTCCATTCTGATGCATTTGATTTCAATGTTGCCGCTAAAGTTGAATCAACAACAACGTAGCGAACATAAACCAAACGTGAATTAACTTCCTTATGAATTACTTCTTCATCGCTCAGGGCAGTCTTTCCTTGTGGGTCCCAATTTACCATTCGAACACCACGATAAATTTGTCCTTTATTAAAAAGATCAATGAAAACTTCAATCACGGCATCACTAAGATCTTCTTCCATAGTGAAACGAGTACGATCCCAATCACATGATGCACCCAATTTTTTTAATTGATCAAGAATAATTCCGCCGTACTTTTCTTTCCATTCCCAAGCATATTTTAAAAAGTCCTCACGTGAAAGATCTTTCTTATTGATGCCTTTTTCTTTGAGCATAGCAACTACTTTTGCTTCGGTAGCAATAGAAGCATGATCAGTTCCGGGAACCCAGCAAGCATTTTTTCCCAACATTCGAGCACGACGGATGAGAACATCCTGAATGGTGTTGTTGAGCATATGTCCCATGTGCAATACACCCGTGACGTTCGGTGGCGGAATGACGATAGTATATGGCTCACGCTCATCAGGAACACTCCTGAAAAAGCCGTTTTTCATCCAGTATGCATACCATTTATCTTCGGTTTGCGAGGGGTCGTAGGTTTTTGGAATTTCAGACATAATATTATTGTGGTTGGGGCAAATTTAATAAAAATGATAGACGAATTGACCCTTTTTTAAGGAGGTTTTCACAATAAAAAGCTAAGAAGTATGGCCTATAAATTTGAATCCAATTTTGTAACATTGTCATTCAGAATTCACTTTGAAAATATCTAATCAATTGACCAAAGAACCACTATATCGTATCGCCAAAATTTTAAAACGATTCTTCTTTTCTTTAGGTATTCTTTTTTTTCTGATGGTCATTATTGCATTCACGAGAATACCATACGATGTGCATCATCGGTTAGGCGACAAAGGAACTAAATTTCGTTTTTATCCGAATACACTTGTTATGCTTGGTGGAAGTGGTATGCCTTCTGAATCGAATCTTATCCGTCTTTACTACATAGCTGAATTATCAAAATATTACAAGTATTCAGATATCATACTTGCACATCCTAAAGATTCTTCAGTGACGAAAAGTATGAGACGATATTTAATCAATGCCGGAGTTGATTCACTTCGAATATCCACGATGTTGAAAGGCACTAATACACGTGAACAAGCAATGGAACTTAAAAATTTCCGAGTCGGAATAGAAGACAAAGGAATTGTAATTGTGACCTCACCGGAAAATATGTATCGCACAATTCGTGTCTTCAAAAAACTTGACTATTCAAAAATTGGCGGAATTTCTGCATATGAAAATGCAATGTTTGTTAGCTTGAAATACAGTCACAAAAAATTAGGCGGAAAAAAATTTACTCCCGATGTTTCTGAAAATATGGGGCTCAGATATAATTTCTGGAACTATTTGAAACTTGAGATCACTTGTATGCGGGAGTTTACGGCATTGGTATATTATAAGTTGAATGGGTGGATCTAATTTGGCAGTATTATTTGGGTCAAGGGTCAAAGGTCAAAGGTAATTGCGGCTTTGAATTTACATGACCTTTGACCTCTGACCTTTGACCTATAAAATTTTACTTATTCAATATCCTCCATTCTTTCGGAAAATAATTGTTGACTCTTTTATCTAACACCTTCACCCAACCAAGTGGAAAATTTTGAAACGTGATGATCGTCCAGCCGATAGCAACACCCGGCAATGAAATATTTTCGCAACGCAAATAATTTAGAGCAGTTTCGAGATCAACTTCAACGCAAGCGATATCTTTTTTTAGATCAATGGAAAGTGCAAGTTCTTCCGACGGAATAAAATTCTTCTCTTTCTGATTACCAACAAAAATTCCTGTCTGACGAATGAATAATTTTTTCATTAAGTACGCAAAAATCGAATAATGCTCCTTCGGCAAAGTGTAAAGTCGATCATCTTTTACGATGGAGACAAGCTCTTCTGCATTTTGAAAATATTCGGCTAACACAATTGTTGATTGTCGATCAGAATTTTTCGGCTTGTCTTCTTTTATTCGAATGTGATGGCTTTCATCCGGTTTCTTCAACATCGAAATAAAAAATCCTTCGCTATTCGTTGTATGAGGATAAAAATGATAACCAAACTCAGATCTTTTTATTCCATGATCAGCTTTTACTGAATTGCATATTTCATATTCATAATTAACAACGAGTTTATTTATTTGTGCCTCATTTTCTGATGTCTCAAATGTACACGTACTATAGATAAGATAACCTCCAGGCTTCAATGCTTTGTGAATATTGCCAAGAATTTCATGTTGTCTAACCGAGCAGTTTGCAACAGCAACTTCGCTCCATTCATTAGCAGCATTAGGATCACGACGGAATAATCCTTCGCCACTACAAGGAGCATCAACAACTATCACATCAAACAATTCTCCAACTTTTGCAAAATCAGCTGAATCATTCTGTGTAACAATTGTATTTGCAAATCCCCACTTGGCAATGTTCTGTTGCAGTACTTTATTTCGCGAAGGAATAATCTCATTGCTCACCAGCAATCCATTTCCATTCATCAAAGACAATAGATGTGTTGACTTCCCACCGGGAGCAGCACACAGATCCAGAACAACGGGATTAGGCTTTTCTTCCAGCACTTTCAAAAACAATTGTTCAAGAAATTGCGAGCCCGCTTCCTGAACATAATAACATCCGGCATGAAACAAAGGATCAAGCGTAAATGATGGACGTTTATCGAGATAAAAACCATTTCTACTCCATGGAATGGGCGAGCTATTATCTTTCGACGAAATATACTTTCGTGGATTCACTCGAATACTGACCGGTGCCGGTGTAGAAAGTCCTTTTAAAAATGCATCGTAGTCACTTCCAAAATACTGTTGCATTCGTAATAAAAAATCTTCCGGCCAATTCATGAGGGGAAGATGGGGAAAAAAATCAAGGGCTCAAAAAATTCATACCCGGATTTTTTGACTTAATCAGTAACAACTTATCTTCTCGACTCATATCTTTCATCTCATCCTCTCTATTGATCGCTTCCTTCGGAGTTTTGAACGTTTCAAAATAAACCAGCTTGTAACAGTAATATCGTCCAGCGAATGTTTCCCATTGCCCTATGTTCGCTTCGTGTTCCCTAATACGTCTTTTCAAATTGTTCGTCATCCCGACATACAAGGTATTTTTTCCTGGATTTGTGGTTATACTTATTGCTACAATTAGAACATAGAAGTAATCCGCGAAGCGGTAAGTTAATATCCAACTGCTGAATTTTTACCCTATTAGATTTTTGCCCTCTGCCTGCCAGAATGTCTTTAACCTGATCTAACATTTCAGTTGAAACATATTGTTCATGCAATCCATCAACCCATTTTTCTTCTTCGTCTAATCTTGCTTTTACTAATACTTTTCCTGTGTACAAATGGTTTTGAAGCAAAATAGAAAACTGACTTTCGCCGCACTTGATAGAAGGAGAAAATGATGTATTCAATTGGGATTCTTTATTTCTTCTAAAAACGCCTAACTTGCATATCAGCTTTGTTTTTTATACATTTGAATTGCTATTTAATATGATCTACAATAATTGAATATTATTTCCAATTTTGTTTATTAAAGTCTATCAATTCTAATGAAAATTTGTGCATTTATTATTTTATTAACCGCTGGCTTGGCCCTTAAAACTTTTTCGCAACCACTCACAAGCTCTTGGGTGAAAAGTTTTGGGGGTTCTAAAGATGATTATAACAGCGATGTTGCTTTCGACTCTAATGGTAACATTTATCAAACAGTTTTCACTTCTAGTCCAAGTATTTCCATTGATAGCTATACACTTGATAGTGCTTCTTCAGTTATTATTAAATATGATGTACTGGGAAATGTTATTTGGGTAAGAGATTTAGGGCCAACACTGGTAAATATTAGTAAAAAAGTCTTTGACGCTCAAGACAATTTTTATGTAGTTGGAAGTTTTAGGAACAATGGTCCGCTCATAATTGATCAGGATACTATATATAATAGTACCTCCACTTCTATATGGAAAAACTTTATTGCCAAATTTAACGCCAACAATGAATTAATTTTTGCAGATAGTTTTTACGAATCGGATAGTTTAGGACTTGTCTCTATTGCAGTTGACCAAGACTTTAGCATTTACTTATCAGGAAAGTTTTTTTCAAACCAAATAATTATTGGGCAAGATACCTTAGATAGTAATCCGGCATATCCAGCTTCAACTGCTTTTATAATGAAAACGGATTCTGCGAGGAATCCAATGTGGGCGAAATATTTTTCAGCAGATGAATATGCCGTACCTCTTTATATGTGTGTCACTACTAATGGCAGTATTAACATTGTTGGCGGGTTTTATTCAAATTATCTAAAATTTGACGCCGATTCAGTAATGAATACGAGCTCTTCGTCCGATGTATTTGTTATGCAAATTGATTCAAGTGGTACTCTTACTTGGCTCAAATCTTTTGGCAGTATTAATAATGATTGGGTGGCAGACTTTGATATAAATAGAAGTCGTCAACTTTTCCTGACTGGATATTACAGCGCAGACTTACACATTGATTCTGCGGTACTCAATTCGAATGGTCTTAATGATACTTACTTGATTTCATTTACTGATGAAGGCAATTTAAGATGGAGTTTTTCTGTTGGCGCTTCGGATGAGGAAGCTGGAACTTCTGTAGCGTCGGATACTTATGGAAATATCTTTCTTGCAGGAACTTTTAGAAGTGATTCAATAGTGATTAATAATACTATTTACTACAACCCTGGCCATAATTCTACACTCGACTATTTCTTTGTAAAGCTTGATTCGTTAGGAGGTATAGTTTGGTCAAACTCTCTGTCCACCGACCAACTAGAAGTATCACCAATGTTAGATTTAGATGGCCAAAACAATTTATACTTATCTGGTAGCTTTCGAGATTCTCTAATTGATATTGGAGGAATCATTACTTACAACCAGCCAGGGTCTCAGTACTTCGATTTTTTTATTTCTAAAATTGATGTGCCATTAGCTCTGACTGATGTGACTTTTCCTAAGATTAGTTACTACCCAAATCCAGTTTTCGAAGATTTAACTATTAAACTAAATTTAGATAATAACGATTGTCTCACCTATGAAGTTTTTGATATGCAAGGCCGAAGTGTAAGTAAAAATTCAACTTTATCCATTGCACCCAACTTATTCAGAATCCATTTAAAAGAAATTGAAACGGGTGCATACGTACTAGTTCTTGAGACTAAGAATTTCAGTCAACCGATCAAAATCATAAAACAATAACTCGTTAAGAGTACTATCCCTTATTTAACCAACCACATCTCCATGAAAACAAATCTTACCACATTTGTTTTAGTCTCTTTATTGCTTTCAATGAAAGCTATGAGCTAGACCAGTTCTGTAAGAAAAATACATTTTACAAATTTCGGATTCACAAATCACTTTTACATCCAATTAAATAAGGAACATTTAAACAGATCGCTTTTTATCTTCGAAAAAAAATGCTCTTTTCCAGAGCATTTTTTTTCGAAGATCCCCAAATAAGAAACTGTGTCATTCAGGAGGAAACTTTTAGGCAATAAAGCTTCAAAGCAAAATCAAAGCTTTCATGAATTCAAGAACAAGAAACTGTGTCATTCAAGAGGAAACTTTTAGGCAATAAAGTTTCAAAAATAAATCGAAGATTTTTACAACAAGAAAAATCGAAAAGCAGCTTTTCAATTTCAAATAACTTCTAGCAAATGCTCTTGCTTTATTACCTAAAAGTTTCCTCCTGAATGACGGACATCTTTTTTTCAGGATCGTTTTTAGAAAATGCTCTGAAAAAGAGCATTTTCTAAAAACGAAAATTGTCGATGCATTTTGCTTAATTTCATTAACATTACATAAAAAATGACGACACTTTTATGAGTAACGAAATCCAAATCAACACCGACAAATCCCTCCTCCAACTCAGCATCATTCACAATGTTCTAAGAGAATCCTATTGGGCGAAGAATATTCCAATGGAAACGGCGAAACGTTCAATTGACAATTCTTTGTGCTTCGGAGTTTACATTGAAAATAAGCAGATAGGTTTTTGTCGGGTAATAACAGACAAAGCAACTTTCGCTTATCTTGCCGATGTCTTTATTGTTGCCGATCACAAAGGCAAAGGCTATTCAAAACTGCTCATGAAATTTGTAATGGCTTATCCTGAATTGCAAGGCTTGAGAAAGTTTTTACTTGGCACTGCTGATGCACATGGTTTGTACAAACAATTCGGATTTAAAGAACTAGCCGCACCTGAACGAATGATGGAAATTTCTTTCAAAGACATTTATCTGAAACAATAATTTATGAAGAAAATAAATCTTACAACGCAAATTGTCATTGGATTGATTCTAGGGATTATTCTAGGAGCATGGTATCGCGAAACTTGGCCGGATCCGGCTAACATTACTCCTTTCGCTGACAATATGCATATCTTAAGTGATATCTTTTTACGTCTGATCAAGATGATCATTGCTCCTCTTGTGTTTTCACTTTTACTTACAGGAATAGCAAAGGTCGGCGACTTTAATTCTGTTGGAAGAATTGGATTAAAGACAATGGTCTATTTTACTGCAGCCACTATTGTTGCTCTTGTATTAGGGTTAGTCATAGTAAACATCTTTGAGCCGGGAAAGGCACTGCAGATGCACTCAGTAACATCATCAGTTGTTCAAGCAAAAGAATTTAACGGCAAAGAATTTATTCAACACATTTTTCCCGAGAGCATTGTTGATGTAATGGCCAGAAATCAAATCTTACCAATCATTATTTTCGTACTCTTCTTTGGTGTAGCCGTTGCATCATTGCATGAAAAAGGAAAAATCATCGTCGATTTCTTTGATGCGCTTTCACATGCAATGCTTAAAGTTACAGGCTATGTCATGAAACTTGCTCCACTTGCTGTATTCGGGAGTATGACTGCAATCATTGCTACGAAAGGTTTGGGAATTCTCTCAGGATATATTCAAGTAATTGCATGCTTCTTCGGTGGACTACTATTTTTCGTTTTCGGAATATTGATGACACTCTGTTACATTTTGAAAATTGATTTTAAGAAGTTATTCGACCATGTAAAAGAACCAATGCTTCTTGCTTTCAGTACAGCAAGTAGCGAAGCTGCAATGCCGAAAACTATTTTAGGCTTAGAAAGATTTGGTTGTCCACCGAGAATTGTGAGTTTCGTTTTACCACTGGGATATTCATTCAATCTCGATGGATCGATCATGTACATGACTTTTGCAACGATGTCAATTGCTCAAGCATACGGAATTGAATTATCACTTTCACAACAGATCACAATGATGCTTATTCTTCTTGTTACAAGTAAAGGAATGGCCGGAGTGCCGCGTGCATCTTTAGTTGTAATTGCAGGAATGCTTCAAACATTTTCAATTCCACAAGAAGGGCTCGCATTATTATTAGCAATCGATTGGCTACTCGACATGGGCAGATCCGCGACGAATGTAATGGGGAATGCTGTGGCGACGGCTGTGGTTTCGAAGTGGGAGAAGGAATAATGTATTGTTCAAAATCACTACTGTTCGATAAAAATCAAACTGTGTAATTTTAGCTTTAAATTATAACTTAAATCAACTGTTCTCAGAATAAATTCAAAGTTAGCCCCCACAATTTCTTGACGCGCATCTTTCTTAATCAAAGATAGAACAGTTATTGTGTGGGGAGTCAACGCGCTGCGCGAAATCATTTGAAAAGTTGATCAAGGTTGTGTCTAATAATCGAAGTTTCAAATGATTTGGTGCGCGTTGGGCCCTTTTTTTGTTT
>JANOBV010000214.1:0-22958 GCA_031411835.1 Bacteroidota bacterium
GGCGCACTTAATGGTTATTTATTGGCTAAATGGCATAAAAGCAAATAAATAATTGCCTTTTATTTTTTCATTCAACAATTATTTTTTTAACCTCATTTCTTTACTGAATTAACTTTATCTTTGCACATCTAAAAAAAACAATTCATATGGCATTCGAACTTCCAAATCTTCCTTACGCATACAATGCGTTGGAGCCACATATTGATGCACGCACGATGGAAATCCATCACGGTAAACATCATCAGGCTTATGTTACTAATTTAAATAATGCAATTGCAGGAACTGATGCTGCGAATTTGACCATAGAGGAAATTTGCAAGCATATAGCAAAATACCCAATGCCGGTTAGAAATAACGGCGGTGGACATTTCAATCATTCACTTTTCTGGACAGTTATGAAACAGAATGGTGGAGGTAACCCTACCGGGGATGTTGCAACTGCTATCAATGATGCATTCGGTTCATTCGATGAATTCAAAACGAAATTTAATGCTGCGGGTGCTACGCGTTTCGGAAGTGGTTGGGCGTGGTTGATAGTTGGTGCTGATAAAAAATTGGCAGTGACTTCAACTCCAAATCAAGATAATCCGTTAATGGATATTGCTGAAGTAAAAGGCACACCTATCATGGGTTGCGATGTATGGGAACATGCATACTACTTGAACTACCAAAATCGCAGACCAGATTACATGACTGCTTGGTGGAATGTGATCAACTGGGATGAAGTACATCGTCGTTTTGCTGATGCAAAAAAATAATAAGTTTTAAATTAATTGAAGGCTCTGCATTTGTAGGGCCTTTTTTGTGACTAATAGCTGATGACTTTAACAATTTCTTAAGTTAATTCGGCTCTCAATTATAATGGTCATATTCTCATGCTTTCAATATTTTCCTATCATTGCAACATGAAAAAAATACTTACTCTAGCATTATTGATCATAGCAGGATTTGGCTGTAATTCAAAGAAAACTGAAAATGCAGGCGAACAAAATCAACAATTTGATCAATTCAAAAATGAATTCGTGGAACGGATGTGGGAAATTTATCCTAGTTGGGCGAGTTCTCAAGGTTATCATAAATACGATAGTGTTCTTGTGATTCCCAATGAAGAATCAGATAAGAAGCAACTTACATTTGCAAATGAAAATCTTGATTCATTAAAAGCGTATGACCTAAAAAAATTGTCTGACAATAATAAGACAGATTTGTACATGATAGAAAATCAATTGAAGTCAATTGTTTGGGCCATCAATGATATGAAGTCGGGCGAGTGGAATCCGGCGAGCTATAATATTTCAGGAGACTTCGCTGAAATGATCAACAACAATTACGATTCTCTAGATGTTCGTCTGCATAATCTTGGAATAAAATTATCAAACATCCCCGCATATTACGAAGCAGCGAAAAAGAATATTAAAAATCCAACATTAGAACACACGCAACTTGCTATTGAGCAAAACATGGGTGGTATTTCTGTTTTTGAGGATGATCTTGCAAATGCTTTGAAAGAATCGAAGTTGAGTGATGAAGAAAAATTGCTGATCTCGAATCGTAGTAAACTTGCTGTTGGCGCAATAAAATCCTATGTAGATTTTTTGAAGACAATGAAGAATGAAACTCCTCGCAGCTTTCGTTTAGGTGAAGAGCTTTACAGAAAGCGTTTTGAATTTGATATTCAATCCGGTTACACAGCTGATGAAGTTCTTGCAAAAGCAATTGCACACAAACAAGAGTTGCATCAGAAAATGGCTGAGATCTCAATTAAACTTTGGCCGAAATATTTCGCCGGGAAAGAAATGCCGAAAGACAGTCTACTGTTGATTCGTCAAATGATAGAAAAACTTTCTTTGATTCATGTTCAACCGGATTCATTCCAAACTGCGATAGAAAAACAAATTCCTGTTCTTGTTAATTTTATCAAAGAAAAAAATCTGATCTACATCGATCCGTCAAAACCTCTTGTTGTCAGAAAAGAACCTGATTACATGGCAGGTGTTGCCGGCGCTTCAATTTCTGCTCCCGGTCCATACGATAAAACAGGAAATACATATTACAATGTTGGAAGCCTTTCAGGTTGGGACAAAGACCGCTCTGAAAGTTACTTGCGTGAATACAATCAATACATTTTGCAAATTCTAAATATCCATGAAGCAATTCCCGGACATTACACTCAACTTGTTTATGCTAATCAATCGCCAAGTCTGATCAAATCGCTATTGGGCGCAAGTTCAATGGTTGAAGGATGGGCAGTTTATACTGAGCGAATGATGTTAGAAGAAGGTTACGGCAACAACGAACCGGAAATGTGGTTGATGTATTACAAATGGAATTTGAGAAGTACATGCAATTTCATTCTTGATAACAGCGTTCACACGAAGAACATGTCGAAAGAAGATGCTATGAACTTATTGATGAATGAAGCATTTCAACAAAAAACAGAAGCTGAAAACAAATGGCGTCGTGTTCAATTAACACAAGTTCAACTTTGCTGTTATTTCACAGGCTACACAGAGATCTACGATTTCCGTGAAGAGATGAAAAAGAAACAAGGCGATAAATTCAACCTGAAAGCATGGCATGAGAAATTCTTAAGCTATGGCAGTGCGCCGGTGAAGTATATTAGGCAGTTGATGCTTGAAGAGGGCAGAGCGCATTAAGAAAGCTAAACTTTAGCAGGTCAATGGTCAAAGGATAGAAGTACTGAAAGTTCAGGACCTCTATCCTTTGACCATTTTAATTTTTGGTGCGAATTTAAAATCGATAGTGAAGGATTGATTACATTTCAATTCACTAGTGCCACCGATATGTCGTCCCTACGGGACTTTTAGTAGATAGCATGCTCCTCTGCTGCCACCGATATGTCGTCCCTACGGGACTAGTCGAAATGATTCGATAAGTCACGTAGGGACGACATATCGGTGGCACCCGAACACGCCCTACATCGCAAGTCCCGTAGGGACGAAATATCGGTGGCACTAAAAGATTGAAAAAAGCTACTGCACGATTGTAAATGCGATATGATTTATCATCAATTTGAAATTTGATTCGACAGCAACCTTTTCCCATCTTTTTCGTTTTCTAATATCAATTCTTACAGTCGTACAATTTCAAAACTGCTGTTGCGTTCCCTAACCGAAGGCCGATTCAGATGAAAGCAATTAAAATCGTATTAAAAGTAATCGCTGTTGTCGTCGTAGGATTTTTTGCTTTGGCCACACTTGTCGGTATTTTTTATAGCAAAGAGATCAAACAACTTATCATAGGAGAACTAAATAAAAATCTAGCAACAGAAATCAAAGTCAAAGAATTCAACTTTTCTGTCATTCGCCATTTTCCTTTTGCATCAATCGATATGGAAGATGTACTCATCAATGATGTAAATGATTCTGCAAAAAAGGACACGTTGATTTATGCGAATCGCCTTGCACTTCTTTTCAACGTTACCGGGATCTTTGATAAAGATGTAACTGTTCGAAAAATCATTTTCGACAAAGGAAACTTGAATATCAGAATTGATGAAGAAGGAAAAGGCAATTACAAATTCTGGAAAACAACAAATGATACTTCAAAAAGTGGCGTAATTGATCTGCAGAAAATTTTCCTGAAAGAAGTTGCAATCACTTACTCAGATTTGAAGAACATTCAGCATTACAATGCCTTTGCTCACAAAGCAGAATTGTCGGGACGTTTTTCTAGTGATGAATTTACTCTTTCAACTACAGCTAATTTATTCATGAATAAATTGCAGGTAAGAAATATAAACTATATCGATCAAAAAGAAATAGAGATAGAAAGCAATCTAAAGGTAAATACGAAGTCAAATTTGTATACGCTAGAGAAAAGTTCAGTGAAAATTGCTGATGTCAAATTCGATATAAACGGAACCATTAAAGCTCCACCACAATCTGTTCTCTTGGATCTCGATGTAAAATCGAATGAAGCAGATCTGGCATCTTTTATTTCATTGTTGCCGCCACAATATTCTACACGACTGAAATCATTCAAAAGCAAAGGACGGTTTATTTTTCATTCAACCATAAAAGGTGAATCAGCAGGGGAGAAGACACCGGATGTAAAAGTTGATTTTGCAATTACTGACGGAACATTGAAACCGGATAACAATCCAATCGAGTTAACAGCGATTAATTTTTCCGGAAATTATCACAACTCTTCTTCGAAAGGGAAAAGTGTACTGGTAATACCATCTTTGTCCGCAAGTTTGAGTGGACATAAGATCAAAGCAGATCTTCGAATTGATGATCTTGAAAATGCATTTCTTACTGTTCATGCTTCTACTCAATTAGATCTTGCACAGGTAAAACCATTTCTGAATGCAGACACACTTGAACAACTTTCCGGAAATCTGGCAATGAATGTTTACTATAGTGGTAAATTAAGTCAATTGCAGAATATTTCGAAGGAGCGTTTGTATGAAGTCAAAGCATCAGGTAACATCGATATCAGTCATTTGAATTTTAAATTAAGAAATAATCCGCTTGCTTTTATTGATATGAGCGGAAATTTTGTTTTGAAGAATGAAGATGTTGCAATTGAAAATTTATCCGGGAAAATATCGTCGACTGACTTCAAACTAGATGGTGTGTTCAAGAATTTTATACCATTCATTCTTGTTAAAGATCAGCCCGGTGATTTTATTGCTGATGTTGTTTCGAACAATCTTGCAATGGATGAATTGCTTGTCAATAAATCGACAGTCTCATCTCCAAATGATACTTCATACATTATGAAATTCAATCCGCGATTAACTTGTGATCTGAATGTGTCTATTGGAAATATGCAGTTCAGAAAATTTCAAGCCTCTGCAGTGCGTGGACATATTCATCTAAACAAACAGATCATTAGTAGTCATGGACTTGCATTCAAGGCTATGGATGGAAATGTTCAGATGGATGCAAACATCAATGCTTCGCGACGAGATAGTATTGTAATGAGCTGTGATGCACATTTTGTAAAGTTAGATATCACTCGCTTATTTTACGAAATGGAAAATTTTGATCAGACTACTATGACTGACAAAAACGTGAAAGGCAGAATCAGTGCTGATGTTCAATTTGCAAGTATTTGGTCAAAAGATCTTACGATCAATTCTTCGAAAGTTATTTCAACATGCGATATTACAATTGAAAATGGAGAGCTGAATAATTTTGCGCCAATTAAAGCTCTAGCGAAATACATTAAAGTTCCGGATCTGAACAAAATTAAATTTTCTACTATAACAAATAAGATTGCAATCAAAGACAGAAAGATTTTCATTCCTAATATGGAAATCAATTCGAGTGCAATTAATATTTCTGGAAATGGAACACATAGTTTTGACAACATTGTTGACTATCACATCAAATTACTTTTGTCGGATGTATTGGGTAAGAAAATGAAATCGAACACAAGTGAGTTCGGCGAAATTGAAGACGACGGACTTGGAAGAACGATGCTAATGTTGGCAATGAAAGGCCCTGTAGATAATCCGAAATTTGCGTACGACCGTAAAGCAGCCGGTGAAAAGATCAAAACAGAGATCAATAAAGAGCGACAAACTCTAAAACAATTGTTTAAAGAAGAGTTTCGTTCTGTTAAAAGCGACTCTGTAAAGACTTCAAAACCAAAAAAGAAGGATGAAATGCAGATAGATTGGGGTTCAGAGCAAGAATGATTTTTCTATTCTGAGAATTTCCCCCATCTTTGCCGAATCGGATCATTCGAATGGTTCAGGTAAGTGCCTGAAAATTATTCAAATACCAATCTTTACGTGAATATTTACACTCAAAAACAACGTTGGAAATTATTGTTGCTCATTGCAGCACTAATGATTGGCACCGCTTCTTTATGGTACACCAATCGTTTGGTGAAAAAACTATCGGAGGAAGAACGCAAAAAGATCGAACTTTGGGCTGAAGCAACTCGTCGTTTGGCTGATGTTAGCGAACTTAATACTGACATCAATTTTCTTTCTAATGTAATCAGTAACAACACAACCATTCCTGTAATCTGGGCTGATGACCATTTCAATCCCATCTCTTCTCGAAATCTGGATTCACTGAAATCTTTAAAGGCAACTTTTCTTCACGAGCAGATTATTGAAATGCGTGCCGAACATGATCCAATTGAAATTCATATTGGGACGATCAAGCAGTATATTCTTTACCGCGATTCTGAATTATTGGTTCGCCTGAGGTACTATCCATATTTCCAACTTGCAGTCATTGCTTTATTTTTGTTGGTGTCATATCTAGCCTTTAGCAATTCGAGGAAGGCTGAACAAAATCAAGTGTGGGTGGGAATGGCAAAAGAAACTGCCCATCAATTAGGAACACCACTTTCATCGCTTGTCGCTTGGCTTGAGTTTTTGCGAATGAAAGGTATGAGCAGTGATTACACGAATGAAATTGAGAAAGATATTAATCGCTTGCAAACGATCACAGAACGTTTTTCAAAAATTGGTTCTGCGCCTTCGCTTTCAAAAGTGAATGTGTATGAAGTGCTAAATCATTCTGTTGGATATATTCAAACTCGCAGTTCCGATAAAGTTATTTTCGAACTTAAAAATCCGGCGACAGAGATCTGGACGCCAATGAATGTTCCATTGTTCGAGTGGGTTATAGAAAACATTTTAAAAAATGCGATTGATGCAATGAGCGGTAATGGAAAAATTACAGTTACAATTACCAACCAACATCAATTCGTTTATATCGATATCGCCGATACAGGAAAAGGAATTCCAAAGTCATCTTACAAAACAATTTTCAAACCGGGCTTCACAACAAAGAGTAGAGGCTGGGGACTTGGTCTTTCATTGAGTAAACGGATCATTGAAGAGTACCACGATGGGCAGATATTTGTGAAGAGTTCTGAAATGGACAAGGGGACGACGTTTAGGATCGTTCTTAAAAAATAAATACTTATTGCAGTTTGGGTTTGAGTTTGTAGTGTGAAGTGTGCTATGTAGCGCCCCACACTTCACACTACAAACTCAAACTCCACACTAATTTCACACTCCCACCACACACTCATACTGCATTATGTCCGGCATTTATCTCCATATTCCTTTTTGCAAAAAAGCCTGCCACTACTGCGACTTTCACTTTTCGACTTCGCATGGAATGATGGATGATATGGTGAATGCAATTCAGCAGGAAATCATTTTGCGAAAGGATTATTTACCAGAAGAAAAAGTTGAGACTATTTATTTTGGTGGCGGAACTCCATCGTTACTTAACAAAGATCAACTTGAATTATTGCTTAATACAATTCGCTATAATTTTACTGTCGATGAAAATGCAGAGATCACGCTCGAATCAAATCCTGATGATCTGTCAAAAGAAACGTTGTTGATGTTGAAATCAGCAGGAGTAAATCGCTTAAGCATCGGTATTCAATCGTTCCGTGAAGAAGATCTTCTATTGATGAATCGTGCTCACAATGCTACTCAAGCATTGCAATGTGTGAACGATGCAAAGCAAGCGGGCTTTGATAATATTACGATTGATCTCATTTACGGATTGCCAAATCTCACTGCAGATGCATGGACTAAAAACATGGACATTGCATTTGGATTAGGTGTAGATCATTTGTCGTGTTACTCACTTACTGTTGAACCCAAGACTGCATTAGCAGCAATGATCAAGCAACACAAAGTAAATGACATCGACGAAGGTGCTTCTACTTTACATTTTGAAATGCTGATGAAAGCAGCAGCTGAAAATGGTTTTGAACATTATGAGATCAGCAACTTTGCGCGCAATGGAAAATATTCGCGACACAATACATCTTACTGGCAACGAAAAAAATATCTGGGTGTTGGTCCTTCTGCTCATTCTTACAATGGTGAATCGCGGCAATGGAATGTTTCGAATAATCCTGTCTACATTCGTTGGCTTGCAGAAAATAAAATTCCGGCAGAGATCGAAGAGTTGTCAGTGAAAGATAAATTTAACGAATACATCATGACAACTTTGCGAACAAAGTGGGGGATTGATGCCGAATTTGTAAAATCAGAATTCGGTGAGCAACTTTTATTTGAACTTGACGCTAAATTGAAATTGCAAATTGATGAGGGAATGATCCAGCAAAGTGGTTCTATTTTTACATTGACGGAGAAGGGAAAATATTTTGCAGATCGTGTTTCGTCATTTCTTTTTACTTAAAACTTCGACTTAAACTTAAAATATGTGTTTTTCTCCCGCAGATTGCGCAGATCACGCAGAAAAACCGCAAATTTTTTTGTGCTCTCTGTGTTAAAAAATCATCTGCATAGTCATAAAAAAAGGCCAACGGTTTTTAACCCTTGACTTTTTTTCTTTTTTCTTTTAATTTTTGAATTCCTTATTCAAACGCATTAAACCCCGTCACATCCATCCCCGTTATCAAAAGATGAATATCATGCGTTCCTTCATAAGTAATAACCGATTCAAGATTCATCATGTGACGCATGATCGGATATTCTCCTGTGATTCCCATACCGCCGTGAATTTGTCTAGCTTCTCTTGCGATCTGCAATGCCATGTTCACATTATTTCTTTTCGCCATTGAGATCTGTGCAGGTGTTGCGCGATGTTCATTTTTCAAAACACCTAATCTCCAAGTAAGCAATTGTGCTTTTGTAATTTCAGTGATCATCTCAGCCAATTTTTTCTGAGTCAATTGAAATCCACCGATCGGTCTTCCGAATTGAATTCTTTCTTGCGAATATCTCAATGCTGAATCATAACAATCCAATGCAGCACCAATTGCTCCCCATGCAATTCCGTAACGAGCAGAATTCAAACAACCCAATGGTCCTTTCAATCCTTTTACATTCGGAAGTAAATTTTCTTTCGGAACTTTTACATTATCGAAAACTAATTCGCCTGTTGCACTTGCGCGAAGCGACCATTTGCCATGAGTTTCAGGAGTTGTAAATCCTTGCATACCGCGTTCAACGATCAGTCCGCGAACTACACCTTCTTCGTCTTTCGCCCACACAACAGCAATGTCTGCGAATGGAGCATTGCTGATCCACATCTTCGCACCATTCAATAAATAATGATCGCCTTTGTCTTTGAAGTTACTGATCATTCCATTCGGATTCGAACCATGATCCGGTTCTGTTAATCCAAAACATCCCATCATTTCGCCTGAAGCTAATTTTGGTAAATATTTTTTGCGTTGTTCTTCGCTACCGTAAGTGTAGATCGGATACATCACCAATGAACTTTGTACTGACGCTGTCGAACGTAAACCTGAATCGCCACGCTCTAATTCTTGCATGATAATTCCGTAAGCGATCTGATCCATTCCTCCACCGCCATATTCTGCCGGAATGTATGGACCGAATGCGCCAATCTCAGCAAGACCTTTGATCCACTGTTTTGGAAATTCCGCTTTCTGACAAGCTTCTTCAACGATCGGTGAAACTTCTTTCTTCACCCAATCGCGCACACTCGTTTGTACTAATCGATGCTCGTCCGTTAGAAGTTCATCCATCAAATAATAATCGTGGTATTGGTATCGGTCCTTTGACATTTTTTCTTTTTAATTTTTTCTTTTTTCTTTTTACTTAAACTTTAACATACACTTTGCATGAGGTCAAATGTCAAGGGTCAAAGGTTAATTGCGATTTAACTCGTTTCGACTATTGACTATTGACTATTGACCTTTGACCTTTGACCTTTGACCTTTGAAAAGGCGGGGCAAATTTAGCAGAATTCCCCGAACATCCCTTCCCATTTTATCCTAAATTAGCCCAATGATGTGGCTAAAAAATCTGCTTTTCTCCAATTCCGTTTCGAGCAGAATTTTTCTCTTATTATTGGTTTTAGTCCAAATTTGGAAGGGTATTTATCCTGCGATAACGGAAGTCCGCAGCGATTTCCCCAATTACTATGTTTCATCGAAATTGTTACTTGATGGCAAAGATTTATCTACTCTTTATTCCAACGAACGCTTTAACGACCTGATACACAGCTATGGAATTGATCAGAACGGAAAGTTTGCGCCTTTCCCGCCGCCGACTGCATTCATCTTGTTGCCATTGGCCGGATTTGAACCGCTGACTGCAAAACGAATCTGGACGTGCTTCAATATCCTTCTACTTGGTGGTGTGATCATACTTTTTCGGAGAATATCGAAACTTACATTGCTCCAAAGTGCAGCGATCATTTTATCAATGGGTGTTGCATTGTACAACAACTTTTACCTCGGACAAGTTTACTTGCTTGTACTTTTTATTTGGATGCTAGCTTACGTTTGGGCTGAAAAAAGAACGGGAACAGCAGGTGCGCTTTTAGCGTTTGGAATCTCTGTAAAATATTTCCCTATTGTTCATTTGCCTTCTTTAGTCATCAAAAAAAATTACAGAATGTTATTCGTAATTGCGATCTCACTGATAGTAATCGAAATGCTTTCAATTATCATTATCGGCACAAAACCTTGTAATGATTTTATAAATTCCGTTTTGTTTGATCATTTGAAGGGAAAGCTCGAAGGGCAAAATCCATATGCATTTGCATTTCAATCGTGGAATTCACTTGCACTGAATTTGTTTTCGAAAGATGCGGTTCTAAATCCGAACCCTGTGTTTGATTGGCCGCAAGGAATTTTCATTCTCAAATTAATAGTCGTTCTTGGATTATTATCAATGCTAGTTTATGGAATTTTCAAATTACGCAAACATCCAAAACTTGCTGAATACTCCATCGTTTTGATTTCTTTTTTAGCACTGGCTTTATCTCCTGCATCGGCGAGTTATCATTTACTACTTCTTTTATTTCCCATCGCATTGCTTATAAATCTTCAAAAAGATAATGAAACGTTTATTGCTTTTTTGGTAAGTTCAATGTTCGTTCTAGGATTTAGTGGCATTTTATTCGACTGTATAAATTCAAAAGTCTCTTTTTTGCCTTTTCAATTTTATCGCCTGATCTTATTGAATAGTTTTTTTGTCACTTCCATTTATTTTCTGCTTACCGGAAAAGAAAATCAACAGATCTGAAAATTATTTTTATCATTGCGCCCATGAAACTGATATTGATAATTGCTTTGTTTTTCCAATTACCGCAAATCGCCTTTTCCCAAGACAACTTTAGTTATTATGAAGTAATAAAGGACGATAGTATCATGTTATTCTTTAATGATAAAGATAAATTTGTCGAAAAAGAATGTGCAAAAGGAATTAGGTTTACTCGAGTAGATACTGATGCGAATTTTAACGGTCTGTTTACAGATGTTAGTCGCGATGGTGTTTTATTGTCAACCGGTTTTTATGACCATGGAAAAAAGAATGGTTTCTTCCAATCTTATTACGCTAATGGGAAAACAAAATCGAAAGGAAAATTTGTTGACAACGTACCTAACGGTGTATGGAAATATTTCTATGAAAATGGACAGCCGGAAAGAACGCTTCAAATTTCTTCTGAAGATACTTTGCTGATCAGTTTTTATAATAAGGATGGTAATCAAAAAGTCATTGATGGGAATGGAGAATTTAATGGATATGTTGGTAATTCTGTCATTACTCAAAATTCAGCACTAGCAAATGGTGATATCGTTAATGGAAAACCAAATGGTAAATGGTCGTCTACAATAGCTGATAATTCATACAGTCAAGAAGAGTTTGTTAATGGTGAGTTTGTAAAAGGTGTTTTTTTAAATACTAGAAAAGGTTGGGATCCTAATTATACAAATAGATCTATTTTAAATGCTTTTTTTCCGGGAAATTACTATCTGGAATTGGAGAAATTTAAATTTCAAAAATGTAAGGATTCGATTCATTTCCGACAGCCAAAATCAGACTTTAATTCTTTTAAATTTTTTAGCTTAATGAAAGCTAGAATTGCTGATGTTATCAAAACTGATTTTAGAGAAAACCGATCAGGAAATTACTCTATTGGCGAAAATTATATGACAGTGCAATTTACTGTTGATGAAAAAGGAAATGCTCAAAATATTTTAATGGCAACAACTTGGGGTGATCAGTTTTTACGTGTAATTACTACGTCACTAAAATCTGCGGAAGAATTACCTCCATCGATTACGCCACTGTATATTCATATGAAAGTTAATATTGCTGAAAACTGGTCGAGTTACGATTACCATATTAAAATTACTGAAGAAAAATTTTATTAGAATAAAACTTATAGCAAGAAGAACAAACCCACGCCAACCTCCCTCTCAAGATCAGCGCGGGTCTTTGAGCATTGCTTTAACTGAATTTAAGTTTGTCCTTTAAATAAGTCCTCGACGGGTTCTCTACTTCATCGACCGTGAATTTAAAGACACATGGACCTCCTCTCGTTTTATATTGTTTGAAATCTTCGGCTGTGATGTAGGCAAATTTCCCGTCAGGCAAAATTGTCCACATAACATTTTCACTCGTTGGATTGTACTTTAATGACTTGAAATTAATCGGATAGTAGGCAAAGACAGTATTGCTATTCTTCTCGACCAGATAAACACATGTAACATCAAGCTCTCTTCCATATTGATCCTTGAATTGTGCTAACACTGATGCGCCTTGAGGTCGCATTATCGGACGATCACAATTCCAAAGACCAAATCCATCGACTTGAAATGCTCGACTTACTGCAGCTGTGTAATTGACTGACTTCACTGTATATCTTCCATACTGCGCATAGTACGCAGCTGAATCGGCCTGGAATTTTTCAAATGCAACACTCTGTTCGTTTTCTCGTTTTTGGCGAGAATTTGAATATGATGTGAAGTTTTTCTTAAAGACCAATTCTGCAGATTTTGTTTTGATCACAGGAATTACTTCCAAAGAAATTTGTAGGGAGTCATTACTTGCTTTCAAGTAATAGAGATCAGCCGATTCTGACTTCTCGATCTTAACTTCTTTCCACTTTTTCTTGACAGCGTATTTATGTTTTCCAAGCGGATCTGCAACTAACATGAGATAATTTTCAAATGCATCCTGACCAGTATATTTCCAGCGAACATTTTTAATGAATTTATTTTCTTCGGGCGAATCTTTTTTCGGGTTTAATTTCAATTCAAATGATTCAGGTCGTGATTTCTTTGAAAAAATATTTTTGCGTTTCTCTTCCATAATTGTATTTGAAAAAAGCTCTATTGAAAATTCAGGTTCAGTGTATTTGAATTTCGTTTCAACTGTATCCAAAATCTCTCTGCTTTTTTGTGTCAGTCCGGTTGCAGTTGGAGTAACAATATCTTTCCCTCTATATTCCCATTTCGCTTTATCTGAATTGAAATAATAAATCGAATAATCCGGATCACCACTCAACGATGCCAGCATTACATTGATCTTGTTTTCTTTGTTTACAAATACGGGTTCATTGTTTTTTGTAGCAGTAATTTCAATCATGCCGGCAGAAACTAATTGTTGATTCGCTCCTGAATCATATTTCATCGGAATTCCACTCAGAAAAATGTCTATCGCATTGTAATACTCTTTATATAAAACATCGACATCGCCCGTAACCATATTTCCATTTTTATCGACAAATGCTCGCGGCGGAATACTGATTAGCGAATGATGATTTGTATTAATGTTCTGTCCAATGTTTGCATTCACTCTCGTTGCAATAGCCGGTTGAACTAAATGTGGCATTGGCGGAGTGATAGCTGACAAATTAATTTTTACCGGCTCCGATTTTTGCGGTATGTGAATTTTAAAGCCGGGACTTTCTGTGATCACTGAATAATCTTTCGGATCCGACTGAATTGCAATGGCCGGTTCGGGTTTGTTGTTTTGAATTGTAAATGATGTTGAAGAATAGTTTTCGTCGGCTTCTCCGAAATACAGATAATAAATACCTGTTGAAATGGATAGAACTACAAGGGCAAATAGCATCCCCTTTTTAACTTTTGCTGATTTGTTTTCTTGATTGGTTAACATGACTATGAATATTGATAGGTGAAATATATAGATGCTGTACAGTTCCTTTGCACAACAGAATTGCCCTACAATTTTTGTAATAGTCAGTTCATGTCTTGTAAATTTGGGTATAGAATTTCCTCGGCAAATAAATGAGCTTTATTTGCTTTTAATTTTTTCAATAAAATAATTTGAAACCAAGATGTGTGGCAATGCCACATCATACATTCTGCGAGTGCATCAAGAAGGAGAGAGAGCCAATCAATGAAAAAATACCAGCAGCGACTTCTTGTTTTTCCTGAACGATTCTGAATTTCAAATATTTAAATTTCTGTTAATTATTTTTTACACAAGAACAAATTACTTTAATTCTAAATTTCATCTACTATTTATTGCACCGTCATCTCAATTCGCATACCCCCAGCCCCGTTAGGGGCTACCTGTTGGTAGAAACCGAACATAACATTCCGAATAGCCCCGTAGGGGCGGCCTATTAATTATTGTTCATATATCCTGTGAAATTATCATCGAGCACGAAGATTTGATTTCACATTAATTCTATGTTCTCAACATGAACTCCATGTATTTATTGATTTAAATTTTATCACATCAAATCATTGTGAAATAACAGGTCGCCCTTACGGGGCTTATCGGAATGTTATGTTCGGTTTCTACCAACAGGTAGCCCCTAACGGGGCTATTCGAATGTTATGTTCGGTTTCTACCAACAGGTAGCCCCTAACGGGGCTGGGTGTTGTATATTAAAAAGTTGTAAAAAGCAATGTGTGTTCTTGTTCTGGATACATAGTAGAGTTAGTGTTTAATTTTTTAAAATGTCTACACGAAGTCTACTTGTTTCCAGGAAAAAAAGCACTTCATTATCCTAAAAAACCAATACCTTTCGACCCATGAAAAAAGTCCTCCTTTTCAACCCGCGCGCTGCAGAGACAAAACCCCGTATTCCAAATTCGGTGCTCTCTGTTGCTTCGTCGTTGAAAGGACTTTACGACTGGGTCATTGTCGATGGAAACATGGAGACTGATCCATGGTCGAGGATCGAAAAGTATTTAGCTTCGGGCGAATTCTTTGTCTTTGCATCAACCGTTATGCCCGGACCACAACTCAAACAAGCGATTCCATTTTCGAAGAAAGTTCGCGAGAAATTTCCTCGGGTAAGAATTGTTTGGGGCGGATATTTTCCATCCAATCATTCTAAAGTCGTTCTGAATTCTCCTTTCGTCGATTTCGTAATCAATGGTCCGGGAGAAAAAGCATTTCCTGCTTTACTAAAAGAACTGGAAACAGGAACACGTAACTTTTCAGGAATTCCAAATCTAATTTTCAAGAATGAAGCAGGTGAATTGATCACAACAAAGAAAGATGAGATCTATGATCAAGATACTTTGCCATCATTTCCATATTCACAACTAAACGAATTCTACGACATAAGAAAGTATCTGGGAAAAACATGTCTCGGAACAAAAACGATTGCATATCATTCCAGTTTCGGTTGTCCTTTTACTTGCAGTTTCTGTGCTGTCGTTCCAATTTACAATGCACGATGGAAAGGAAAATCGGCGGAGAAAATTTATAAAGACATTCTCTACCTGAAAAATACGTTCGGCGGAAATGCAATTGAATTTCACGACAACAATTTTTTCGTTTCTGAAAAACGCACAATTGAATTTTCAAATCTCATCAAGAATGAAAATATGATCTGGTGGGGCGAAGGCCGCATCGATACAATCAATAAATACAGCGATGAATCTCTTGCCATCATGCGTGATTCCGGTTGCAGAATGATCTTCTTCGGAGCTGAAACCGGAAACGATGAGATTCTGAAACGAATGGACAAAGGCGGAACACAAAGCGCTGCACAGATTCGTTCGTTTGCAGCACGAATGAAAAAGTTCGACATCATTCCTGAATATTCATTTGTGCTTGGGATGCCTGCAGGTACTGAAGAGGAATCATGGAAGCAAATTAAACGTGATGTGGAATTTATTCGCGAGATAAAAGAAATAAACCCGGAGACAGAAATTATAATTTACGTTTACTCGCCGGTTCCTGTGGAAGGAAGTGAATTATATAAAAAAGTTCTTGCGTCCGGATTTCATTATCCTGAGAACTTAGAAGATTGGATCGCGCCTTCATGGGAGAAATTCGATCTCCGGAAAAACCCGCTCACTCCTTGGCTTACGGCCGATATGATTGATTACATTCGGAATTTTGAAACAGTTCTCAACGGTTATTTCCCAACATACTCTGATGTGAGACTCAATAAATCTAAGATCAAAGTGCTTAAAACCATTTCTTCATTTCGATATAAAAATAAATTGTATTCATTCCCATATGAAATCAAAGCGATACAGAAAATATGGAAGTATCGGCAACCTGAGATCGAAGGATTCTAATTTTTTTAGACGTATGAAGACAATTTCAATTCAATCTTACTGTTTTAACAAGCAGTTTTTCCCATTCAGCGACTTCCGCTTTAATAATTCGTCTAATATTTCATTCTTTCTAATACAATTGAAATGAAAGAAATTAGAACGATGGAACAAATACTAAAACGGAAGAGCGTAAAGCAGCCGATCCGGAACTTAGAAAAAAGAATCATGAATCTTTTGTATAAGCCATTTGTTCAATGGTACACTTCAAGAGAGTCAACTTATAAATACAAAGAAATTACCGTCAAGGTAAAGCCCGGTGTATTTCATCCGCGTTTTTTTAGCAGCACAGGATTTTTACTTGAATTTTTTGAATACATGAATTTTAGCCGAAAAAAAGTATTAGAAATTGGTTCAGGTTCAGGATTGATCTCGCTCATCACAGCAAAAGAAGGTGGAAATGTAACAGCAATCGATATTAGCCCTATTGCGGTTGAGAATACAAAACTCAATGTGATGTTAAATGAAAGTAAATTTACAGAAAGCAGTGGCAGAGTTGAGGTGATCCAATCCGATTTGTTCGAGAATGTGCCTGTCGGAATATTTGATCTATTGATCGTAAATCCACCTTTCTATGAAGGCACTCCTAAAAAGAATGAAGATCACGCCTGGTATGCAGGAAAAGATCTTGAATATTTCCAAAGACTATTTTCAAAATGCAGAAATTTCATGGATCGAGATTCGGAAATGTATATGGTTTTGTCGGAAGATTGCAATTTCACCAAGATTTTCGAAATTGCTGAATTAAATTCAATTAAAATTAAAGCCGTTGCAGTTCGGCAAATTATCACTGAAAGCCTTTACATTTTTAAAATAACAATTTCCACTTAATTAAGTACCTTTATTCCTTCTTTATAATTATGTATTCTTCAGTTGCCGCACCATATAAAAATGACGTCGATCAAAATTCTGAATTGAGTTCAGCGGTGATCAAGGCGCTTTTATATTTCGATATTTTTAATCACCCGCTTTCAATAAAGGAGTTACGAGAATTAATTCCTATGCAATTAGATGATGCAAGTGAATTGTTAGAAGTTCTGGTGGAACTTACAGACCGTAATTTGATTTACTTTCATGATGGGTTCTATTCTGTTTCGACTTCTTTCTTCAACACTCAACGTAGAATTGCAGGTGAGAAATTTGCAAATACAATGGTCAAACGAATGCAGAAGTTCAGTGGACTCATTGCTTCATTTCCATTTGTAAAAGCTGTTACGATAAGCGGTTCTTTGTCTAAAAATTTCATGGATGAGAATTCTGACATCGATTACTTTATCATCACCAAGAAAAATAGACTTTGGCTTGCACGAACATTGTTGATTGCCTATAAAAAATTATTTCTCTTCAATTCTAAAAAGAACTTCTGTGTAAATTATTTTGTTTCGGAAGATCAACTTTCCATTCCGGACAGAAATATTTTCACTGCAACAGAGGTGAGTTATCTTATTCCGGTTTATAATTTCAACACATATCTTGATTTTATGAAAGTGAATGATTGGAGTAAATCATTCTATCCAAATTTTCCTTTGCGAGAAAATAATTTTGTGATTAATGAAAAGTATCCAAAATTGAAATCGAAAATGGAAAATATTTTATCAAAAGCTTTGGGTGAAAAATTAGACACTTATTTTTTCAAATTGACTTTGAAGCGTTGGAAAAAGAAATTTAAAAATTTTGATGAAAGCGCTTTCGATCTAAGAATGCGATCTAAGAAAAATGTTTCTAAGCATCATCCAAACGGCTTTCAAGAAAAGGTTCTAAGTCAATTGCAAACTAAGATCACAGAATTTGAAAATCTCCATGACATTTCTTTGAGTTATGAAAAAAGTTCTCTTTACGCATAGTTATTTCCTTCGCTTTGATCCGAAGCAATGGAAAATGCAACAACCCTATCCGCCATTAGGTACGATATCGGCTGCTGCATATTTGCGTGAGAAAAATTATTCAATTGAACTTTTCGATTCTATGTTTGCTCATTCAGCTGATGAAATAATTCCTTCGCTTGAAAGATTTCAACCTGACTTTCTTGTTATATATGATGATGGTTTTAATTACCTCACGAAAATGTGTCTCACCAACATGCGTGAAGCTGCTTTTGAAATGATCCGTTTTGCAAATGCAAGAAATATTAAAGTGATAGTCAATAGCAGCGATTCAACTGATCATGCAGAAAAATATCTTTCTATTGGTGCCGATTATATCATATATGGAGAAGGAGAAGAAACGCTTGGTGAATTAGTGAACCATCTTTCCAACTCGAACGACGAACCGGCGAATATTTCCGGATTGCAATTCAAATCAAAGGGCGAATTAATTAAAACGTCTAAGCGAAATGTTCTAAAAACAATTGACGAACTTCCAAGAGCTGCATGGGACTTAATTAATTTGCAAGAGTACAAAGAACGGTGGATGGCAAGTTCAAGATATTTTTCGTTGAACCTAAGTACAACTCGTGGTTGTCCTTTTCATTGCAATTGGTGCGCTAAACCAATTTATGGGAATCGTTATAATGTTCATAGTCCGCAAAGAATTGTAAATGAAATAAGATATTTGCAAGAAAAGTTTGGTGCCAATCATTTTTGGATGACGGACGATATCTTCGGTTTGAAACCGGGATGGACTAAGGAATTTGCCGATATAGTTCAAGCTTCAGGATTGAAATTCAAATTCAAAATTCAATCACGCGCTGATCTGCTTACAAATGATGATACTATTTCTGATCTCGCTCGAGCTGGCTGCGAAATAGTTTGGATGGGAGCAGAGAGTGGTTCTCAGAAAGTTTTAGATGCAATGGACAAAGGAATTAAAGTCGAGCAGATCTATGAAGCATCAAACGGATTGAAAAAAGCAGGAGTAAAGCCTGCATTCTTTTTACAATTCGGTTATCCCGGTGAAGATAAAAATGATATTCGCTTAACATTGAAAATGCTTTCGGATCTTAAACCTGCTGATATTGGTGTTTCTGTTTCTTATCCATTACCTGGAACTGTTTTCTATGAGCGAGTGAAAGATCAGTTGGGTGCGAAATCAAATTGGAAAGATTCTGATGAGCTTGCATTGATGTTCAACAAAGATCTTCCAAAAAATTATTATAAAGTATTGCAACGTTTTGTGCATCGTTCTTTTAGAATGAAACAAGGAAAAGATAGTGTATTAGAAATGATAAAATCTCCGGCAACAATTTCTAAAACAAAGATCAGAGGTGGATTACTAATTCCTATTCATGCGATTTTTAAGATTTTAAATGGGTACAAATTGAATACAATGGATAAGCAACGTTCGCTATGATTCAGGAAAGTCCTGCTAGAGCTTTTTCAAAACAAAGTTCATCATTTGATCAAATCGAAGATGATAACCTCATTCTGCAATACATGAGGAAGCGAATACATGATCACTGCCTTCAATTTTTTCCGCCAAAAGCTAAGATCCTTGAAATGAATTGTGGAACAGGTATTGATGCTGTTTTTTTTGCCGGTTGGAATATGAATATAGTCGCAACTGATGTAGCGAGTGGTATGATTGAAAAAGTGAATTCAAAAATTGAACATCTAGGATTAAAAGCTAAGATCTCAACAAAATTGTGTTCATACACAGAATTGCCCAAATTATCTGAAGGACCTTTTGATGTTATGTTTTCCAATTTCGGCGGATTAAATTGTATAGCTGATCTTAGACCGGTTGTACAAGGAGTAAAACGGAATCTGAAGTCAGGCGGAGTTGTGACATTAGTTGTGATGCCAAAAGTTTGTCCTTGGGAAATTTTACTTGCCTTGAAGGGGAATTTCAAAGTGGCTTTTCGCAGATTTAAGAATGGTGGAGCAGAAAGTCATTTAGAAGGTGAATATTTCAAAACATTTTACTTCTCATCGGCATATATAAGGCAAGTTTTTGGAGAGGAATTTTCCCTGGTGAAATTAGAAGGACTCTGCTCATTGGTTCCACCACCGTATTTTGAATTTTTTCCTAAGAAACTTAAAAAGGTTTTCAGCTTCCTGACAAGACTTGAAAATAGTGTGAGATTCATCTATCCATTTAATTGGGCAGCAGATCATATTATTATTACGTTGCGTCGAAAATGATAGTTAATTTTTTTTTGTTAATTTGTACCGCCTAAACCAATGCACTATTTGTGGGAAGACACATCAAAATAGAAGAAGATGATCTAATACAGCTACTTGTAAAGCGAGACAAGCGTGGTATTGAGATTCTTTATGATAATTATTCTTCAGCTTTGTATGGTGTAATCAATAGAATTGTTCAGAATGACGAAGTTGCAGAAGATGTTTTGCAAGAAACATTTCTCAAGATTTGGAATAATTTTTCACAATATGATTCCACTAAAGGGCGTTTATTTACCTGGATGGTCAATATTTGCCGAAATCTTTCAATTGACAAAGTCCGTTCAAAGGAATTTGTCAACCAAAATAAAAACCAATCTATTGATTCTGCCGTATCTATTTCAGATCATAAAACGTCTTACGACCCTGATTTAATTGGTGTTCGAGATATTGTTAAGAAATTGGAGCCGGAATATAAACAGATCATCGATTTGCTCTTCTTTGAAGGGTACTCTCAGTCTGAAGCTGCAGAAAAATTGAATATACCGCTTGGAACGGTAAAAACAAGGTCGCGCGCGGCCATTCAACGATTAAGAAATTATTTTGAATCAAGTAAGTAATGGATATTAAGGAATACATAAACTCAGGAGTAGTTGAGATGTACGCAATGCATGCTCTTAGTCCGCAAGAAAAGGCGGAGTTTGAGCAGAAGTTGCTATTGTATTCTGAACTGAAAAAAGAATTGCAAAAGGTACAAGAGAGCCTAGACAATTATTCAGAATCGCATGCTACAAATCCAAGACCTGAGCTTCGTGCTAAAATTTTGGAGTCAATCGATACTAATAGCCCTAACAAAGCAAAAGGCAAAATTGTTTCGATTCGTGAAAATACTTCTCTTACATATAAGTACATGATTGCTGCTTGTTTAGCTGCACTTGTGGTAAGTACGTTCGCATCTTGGTTTTTCTATTCAAGATGGAATGAAGCTGAGGATAGGTATTCGGCTTTGTTAGGTGATAAAAATCAATTGGCGCAAAATTACAATCTCGTTAAAAATGAATACGACAGAAATGTCAATGACCTAATTGTAATGCGTGACCAGCAATCGACGGTCATTCAACTTTTTTCTACAGATACTTCAAAAAATTTCGAAGCTCGTATATACTGGAATAAAAATACGGCTGAGTCATATATAGACGTTTTAGCTTTACCAATTCCTGATGAAGGAAAACAATATCAACTTTGGGCTCTCGTTGGAGGCAAGCCTGTGGATGCCGGTGTTTTTGAAATGGCTGTCGGCGGAATACAAAAAGTAAAAGATATTCCCGCTGCAGATGCATGGGCAGTTACACTCGAACCAAAAGGTGGAAGTGTGAGTCCTACTTTGGATCAGATGTATTTGCTGGGGAAGGCGTCTTAAATCGTAATTTGTGAATCGTAATTTGTAATTCGAAGGTGCTTGCCGAAAGAATCGCTTTTTGAATTCAGTGATGTGGTTCTAGATTTTGTACTGTGAAACTTTTAGGTTATAAGGAATCAACAATTGTTTAATGTGTTAATTAAATAAGAAATCTTTTTTTCGGTTTTGTGCATTATTCGAAGTCAACAGCGGCCCATGTCTTCATTGCCGTCGCCTTCAGGCGAGAATAAGAATAGAGATTAACACTCTAAATTCTCAACCCATGTCTTCATTGCCGTCGCCTTCAGGCGGCGGATAAAGGATGGTGAATATAAAATTGTACATCTCAAATTAGAATTGATTTTAAAAAAAATGATTTGAAGCAGCATTTTTATTTTGAAATTATAGATCTCTTTTGTTGCAATCCTTATTCCGTCGCCTGAAGGCGACGGCAATGAAGACATGGGCTTGCTTTTAGTGAGGTGTGATTGATTTTTAGTGCCAATAAATTTAAAGAAATATGTTGTTCTGTTTTTGAGAATTTACATTAGAAAATATTTAGCACCGAATAGAGCTAAATTAAACAGGGACTGATTTACCTGCTTTCCATTGAATAGCACCGATTTACGAATCTCAACACTCGATTTACGTTTTTCAAAATCCACTTCCTTCTTTCTCCCGTATGTCCTAAAAAAGGGTAATGGCCATTACTTATTTATTCTAATCAACTATCCCAAATTCTATTAAAATGAAAAATCCTACAAAAAACAAACTCTCCATTGCCGGAATTGCACTTCTTCTGGTAGGCGGTGGACTATTCCTGGCAAATCAGCCTGCTTCAGAGCTGACCGCTTCGAGTCACAGAGAAGCGCCATTGATTAGCAACGACCCTGTTGCTGATAACACTGATCTTTATGCATTCAGAGATCCGGAAGATTCGAATAAAGTAACTTTGATCGCTGCTTATGTTCCGGCTGAATTACCTCAAGGCGGACCAAATTATTTTTCTTTCGGGGAAAATGTACGTTATGAAATTCACGTAAAGAATAACGCTTCTACTGCAGGTGATGACATTACTTATCGTTTTACTTTTTCTCAAATCAATGAAGATCCAACTACGTTCTTCAACATTCGCCTTGGAGCTCAGAATTTGAAAACAACTTACATGGCAGAGAAAAGTATTAATGGTGGTGCATTCACTA
>JANOBV010000215.1:0-22462 GCA_031411835.1 Bacteroidota bacterium
TTCTCTTTCGCTAAAATAAAATGCTGTCATTAAAGCATGCTCTGTCTTACGATGATTATCAGCTTCGATAACGATTCGTTTCATTGAACTTGATTGCGAAGTGTAAATTAGAACAGAACATTTTGCTTTTATCGCTAACTCTTGAGTTAATTTCCCAACCGGTTGTGCAAAGTTTCCATTTTGCGACAATCCCATTAAAAGTAAGTCAACTACTTCGTGTTTGCTGATCTGAAGAATAGCAGCTACTGCATTGGCTTGCTCCCAATAGATGCGAGAATTTCCATCATGAAATCCATATTTTGTAAGCGTTGCAGAAAGCGATATGAATTTATCGCCTGTCTTTTTTCCATAGTGAATAAAGACAGCCAAACTTCCATGATTTTCACAATGACGTTTCATTTCACTGACCATGAAATCAAGCTCTTCATTGAATGCTACAGCAAGAGCAATTGTATTGAATGGATAAGAAGCTTTTCCTTTTATCATATGTCAGTCTTTGCTGCAATATAATAAAAAACCTCAAAAATCAACGGGCTTTGCGGCCCAATTGCTCAAGATATAGGCTTAATTTGACTTATGCTGAATTTTCCGAAGTCTGATGTTCAGCAATTCAACAATCAATGAGAATCCCATACCAAAGTACACATAAGATTTCTCAACATGTACATGAGCTCCTTCAAGCATTAGAAGTACACCAATTGCAACAAGGAATGCCAACGCAAGTATTTTCATTGTCGGATACTTGTTAATAAAGTCACTTACATACGGCGCAAACATTAACATCACAAACATTGAAACAACAACCGCTGTGATCATTACCGGTAAGTCATTACTCAATCCAACTGCAGTTAAAATTGAATCAAAAGAAAAAACAATATCGATTATAGTGATCTGAATAATTGCTTGAGTGACTGTCATTTTATCTTTCTTCTTCGCCTCTATACCTTTCTCATGACCTTTCAACTTTTCATAAATCTCTTTGAACGTTTTGTAAACAAGAAAGACACCACCGGCAAATAAGATCAGATCTCTACCACTTATTCCTAAAGTGCCAACATAAAATAATGGTTCCACTAAATGTACTAACCAAGAAATTCCTAAGAGTAATAAAATTCGAAATAACATCGCTAGCATCAATCCGATCGTACGAGAACGTTTCTGGTCTTCTTTTGGCAAATAGCCACAAATGATGGCAATGAAAATTATGTTATCAATTCCTAAAATAATTTCAAGAAAGATCAAAGTAATTAAACTTAGCATTCCTTCCGGAGAAAATAGTGTTAGTAACATATGGGTGAAGTATTTAGCAGTTCTTTGTTTGAGTTTGCAAAACTAATTAAAAAAGTCTTGCATTCAACACTATCATTTGAACGTATACTGTTGATTTTAAAGGAAATCGTGAATCGTAAATCGAAAGTAAACAGGTAGGCGAGGTTCACACTTCGATTCACTATTCACGATTTACGAATCACGATTTACGAATCACGATTTACGACTTGTACACTTTCAACACACGTGCAGACGGTTCACTACTATTTCCCGACCAACGAGGAAGCCAAAAATGTGGAATTATTTGCCATTGATCTCCATACATTGATTTAAAGGAACGCATGAAATAATATGACTCTTTTGATGGAGCAATAATAGTTGGATGTAATTTGTTTTTTCCTGTTTCATATTCCTGATCTGAAACTTTTGCATTTAAAAATTCTTGAACCCACTGAAACCACGATTTCTCTTTTCCTGATACGCCATCAGAGAAAGCTTCTTTCTTTCTCCACAAAACATCTTCAGGTAATGAATTTCCATATTTACTTTTTGCAAATGCTGTTCTGAAAAAATGTTTTTCAATACTTTTTTCAGTGGGCACTTTCCAACTTGATGGAAGTCCACGGAAAAAATCTACAAACTCTCTATCTAAAAATGGAACACGTGCTTCCAAACCATGACATGAAATTGCACGGTCAACTCGTAGTCCATCGAACAAATGAATTTCATCTAACAAGCGATAATGATCTTCCTGCGCAGATTTCAGGTCGGGGTGATTATAAAAATATAAGTAACCCATTTGACATTCATCAGCTCCGTCACCATTTAAAACAACTTTTATATTTGTCTTAGTAGAAATATACTTCCCCAATAAATACTGACCAACACTTGCTCTAATTGTTGTGATGTCATATGTCTCGGTATTCTTTAGTACTTCGTCAATTGCTTCGAGTCCTTCTTGCGGTGTGAAATAAATAATTTCGTGTTCAATATTCCCATACAATTTACTCAAATGCTCTGCTACACTTTTCGCGTAAACTATATCAGTCCCTTCTTTCATACCAATACTGAATGACTTCAATTTTTTACCGGGATATTCTTTCGCCATAATACTTGCAGCAACTGCACACACAACACTTGAATCAAGTCCACCCGATAATAAGCAGCCAATTGGTCGATCAGAAATTAAACGATGACGAACAGCGTTTTCAAAAATTGAAATTGCTTTTGCATAATCTGTTTCTGAAGGAAGAACTTCCGTTTTATAATCGTCATTGTATACTACTGGCCAATATTGCTTCTTCACAGGCTCTGATCCCGGTTTCCAATTGAGAATCGTTTTCTGACTAAAGCGCTCCACTTTATCAAAGAATGGCGCCAGTCCGGAAAGTAAGCTGCTAAAGCCAAAACTTTTATTGTCTTTGCTACTACCAATAAATATGGGTCGAACACTTAATGGATCTGTTGAAAGGAAAAGTTGTTTTAGTTTATGATCATGGTATTCAACAACTGCAAAACTATATTCTCCAATTAAAACTTTATTCAACTTTTCAAAATCATAATTAAATAGTTTAAGAAGTGGCAAAATTACAGCACAATCAGAACCATGAAGTGAAACATCTAATTTATATTCATGGATTAATTCACGAAAATTATAGATCTCCCCATTACAAACTAAGTAGAATGTACGATCGCCATCAAGCATATAAAACGGCTGATCTCCATCTACATCTAATCCGTTAATTGCAAGTCGATGAAATCCAAGAAATGAATCCGGATTTAAGATGGTTAGACTACGGTCCGGACCTCTTTTTCTTAAAGTATTGAAAGATGAATAAATTTTAGAAGAATCTCCTTTTTCCACTATTTCGCCCAAAAGGCCATAAATACTACACATACGCTGATTTTATTGAGTTCGAAAAGATACAGCTAATGTTGGAAAATCAAAAATCAATCCCGTTTCTTCTATGAATGATTTTTGCCACGAATGCACGAATAAATAAATTTTTATTCGTGCATTCGTGGCTAAAATCTGATTTAGAATATTTAGTTAATAGATAAATAATTCATTAAAGCGTTCGATAAAATGAATTGTCCGTATTGTAAAAAATGAATCAAAATTGATCGTAAATAATTTGTTTCATTATTCTGAAATAAGTTTACATTATTTCTTACATCGATTTTTCCTTATTGTATTGATTCAAATATTTGTTTTATTCTTTTTTGGCATTTATTGAATTGAAAACCTTTTCATTCTGCAAGAAATCTTACAAAGTACTATCCATGCCCTTATTCACAAATGCAGGCTTCCATGTGAATGTACTTTTAAGAAATGAAAAATAGCAACAGTTTATTGAAAAGCCTGAAGCTGTTTATAAAGGTAAAATGTATGAAACGAAATTTACCCATTAACAAAGTACTGGTATCCCTGATTGCCCTTCTGCTCTTTATTAGCGGAAAGGTTTCGGCAAGCCACACGATGGGAGCCGACTTGACATACGAATGCCTTGGGGGAAATACTTATAAAGTTACTGTTTCCTTTTATCGAGATTGTATCGGTATTGCAGCTCCTGCAAATCCTCTCGTTACTATTAATTCAGCAACATGTGGACAATCTTTAAGTGTTACATGTTATAAGAGACCCGGAACAGGACAGGAAGTAACTCCTGCATGTTCTAGTTCAGTTACTACTTGTAATGGAGGTTCGTTTACCGGTATTCAGGAATGGGTTTACGATGGAATCGTAACCCTTCCTGCAGCTTGTGCTGATTGGACTTTTGGTTATTCTTTGTGTTGTAGAAATGCAGCTATCACGACGATCAATACTCCGAGTGGTAGTACATTCTATATATATGCAACATTGAACAATCTTGTTTCAACATGTAATTCATCACCTACATTTTCAAATAAGCCTGTTCCATTTCTTTGCTTAGGACAACAATATTGTTTTAATCATGGTGCATATGATGCAGATGGTGACTCACTTGTTTATTCATTAATTACTCCACTTCAAACCTCATCTTCAACTGTAACTTATCATGCTCCTTATAATGCTAGTAATCCGCTTAATTCGTCGCCATCGACATCGTTTAACCCATCAACGGGCGACATCTGCTTAAATCCACAAGCACTTGAAGTCACTGTGATGGCTGTGTTAGTTAAAGAATACAGAAACGGTGTTTTGATTGGAAGTGTTGAACGTGATTTACAATTGACTGTTATGAATTGTGCAAATCAGTTGCCTTCATTAACAGGAATAAATGGTACAAATAATTTCAGTATTACTGTTTGTGCAAATCAGCAAACCTGTTTCGATATTTTTTCAAATGATCCTGATGTCGGTCAACAATTAACAGTTGATTGGAACTATGGAATCCCCGGAGCAACTTTCAATACAGGAACAGGATTACATCCAACAGGAACTTTTTGTTGGACACCTACTGCAGCTGATATTGGAAACTCCTATACATTTACAGTAAGAGTTCAAGATGATGCCTGTCCATATTATGGCAGCCAGATCTATTCTTATACAGTAAACGTAGTAGGTATTGCAGTGAGTGCAGGTCCTGATCAGCAAATTGCTTGTAGTGACCTTGCAACATTAACCGCTCAAGCTTCAGGTGGAAGTGGTACATATACTTATTTATGGAGTAATGGATCGATAATGCAATCTATTACAGTTGGTGTAGGAATATATACTGTTACTGCAAACGATGGTTCATGTTCAGCTACAGATACAGTTGAAGTAACACTTCCTTTCATTCCAACTGCTGAATTTACAAATTCTCCAATTCTGTGCTTGAATAATCCAATTCAATTTACAGATCAGTCAACAACACCAGCAGGGATATTCGTAAGTTATCTTTGGGATTTTGGTGATGGATCAAATTCATCGCTTCAAAATCCTTCACATCAATTTCCAAGTGCAGGAAGTTATATCGTCTCTTTGATCGTACAAAATAATTTAGGTTGTATTGATACAGTTACACATACAATTGTAATCACTCCTCCTCCTATTTTAACGTTCACTGCTACAAATTCATGTATCAACTCTGTTGTAAATTTTACTGACAACACTAGCGGTAATGTAAATTACTGGCATTGGTATTTTGGAGATGGTGCTACATCATTTGCGCAAAATCCAACACATACTTATTTAACATCAGGTACATTCAACGTATTACTTATTAGTGGCGATACTTTAGGTTGTCTTGATTCAATCACACAACCAATTACGATTTTCCCATTGCCAGTTGCTTCTGCCGGAACAGATCAAAATGTTTGTTCAGGTGGATCGATTACTGTTACTGCTGCAGGTGGTGTAACTTATGTATGGCATCCTTCCGGATCAATAGGGTCAACAATTACGTTAAGTCCTTCCGGTAGTACAACAATTTCTGTTACTGTTACAGATGCGAATGGATGTTCTGCTGTTGACACAGTAAGTATTGCAGTAAATCCATTACCAAATATAAACGCAGGTACTGATGCATTTATCTGTTCCGGTGGTTCAGTAATGTTATCAGCTTCCGGTGGTATCTCATACGTATGGATGCCGGGCGGATATTCAGGTCCAAATTATACTGTCGACCCTGCAACTACAACTTCATATACTGTAGTAGGTACAGGCGCTAATGGTTGTACTTCTTCTGATATAGTTAATGTAAATGTTGGTGCACTTCCTGTTGTTACTATAAGCCCTGATGCAAATATTTGTGAAGGACAAAGTGCTACACTTACAGCAAATGGCGGTATGACTTACTCATGGAATCCAATCGGATTAACAACTCCTACTGTCACTGTTTCGCCAACTGATACCACGCAGTACGAAGTCATTGCAACCGATGCTGCAGGATGTACATCAAATGCATATGTAACTGTAAATGTCAACCCATTACCGATTTCCAATCTGCAATCTTTCTTCTTATGTGCAGGTTCTACTACTACATTGAATGCAGGAAATCCGGGCTCAACATATAGCTGGAATACCGGTGCAACTACACAAACAATTACCATCAATTCAGGGGGAAACTATAACGTAACTGTCACTAGTCCTTACGGATGTGTTGCCAGCTCTGCATGTACTATTGCCTATGGTACTTCACTTACGATCAACCTTGCGAATGTTTCTTTCTGTCAAGGAGATTCTGCTGTGTTAGATGCCGGATATCCCGGGATGACATATGCTTGGACACCAACAGGAGAAACATCACAATCAATCACAGTTAATACTGCAGGAAATTATGGTGTAACTGTAACTGACAGTCTTGGTTGTAGTGGATCGATCAATGTAAATGCAGTTATGAACTCATTGCCTGTCACAAATTTCTCCGCTACTTCTGTGTGTCAAGGCGCGACGACTGCATTCACAGATGGATCATCGACAACTTCAGGATCAATAACAAATTGGAACTGGTCATTCGGCGATGGTGGAAATTCAACTGCACAAAATCCAACTCATACTTATGCTACTTCAGGAACGTATACTGTTGTTCTGACTTCAACTACTTCAAATGGTTGTACAAGCTCAGTAACACGAACAGTAATTGTTAACCCACTTCCTACAGCTGCTTTCACAACTTCAAATGGTTGTGCCGGAAGTAATATTGCATTTACAAATACTTCTACTGTTAGTGTTGGTTTCATAAATACATTTGCATGGACATTTGGTGATGGCTCTACTTCATCATCTGCTAATCCATCACATTCATATACAACTGAAGGAAATTACGTTGTAAACTTACAAGTAACTACAGCTGGTGGTTGTAGTGCAAACGTAAATGGAAACATAACAATTCATCCTATTCCTGTTGCATCATTTAGTGCTCCTGCTGCATGTTTAGGAAATCCTACTGCCTTTAACAATACATCCAATATTGCAACAGGTTCGATCACAACTACGAATTGGAATTTCAATGACTCATATACTTCGAATCAAAATTCACCTTCACATACATTCACAACTGCAGGTACACACAACGTAAATTTGATTATCAGTTCAGCATTTGGTTGTTCCGATACAATTAGTCAAACAGTATCCGTAAATGCACTTCCAATTCCAAATGCAGGTGCTGATCAAACAGTTTGTAATGGAACTACTGTAAATTTAAATGCAACGGGTGGTACATCTTACAACTGGATGCCCGGAAATTTGAATACAGCTTCTGCTTCTGTTTCGCCATCAACAACTACCACATACACTGTACAAGTTACAAATGCGAATGGTTGCACAGCAACGGACAATGTAATTGTAAATATCAATGCATTGCCAACAGCCAATGCTGGTGCGAACCAAACAATTTGCAATGGTTCCCCTGCTACTCTTTCAGGTTCAGGTGGAATTTCATATAGCTGGTCTCCGGGCGGCGCTACTACTGCAAATATTTCAGTTAATCCAAGTGCTACTACAAATTATACATTAACAGTTACTGACGCTTATGGTTGCCAAGATACTGATCAAGTTGCTGTGAATGTTAATGCAAGACCGATTGTTTCAGCAGGTCCTGATCAAATTATTTGTAATGGTTCAATTGTTAGTTTTACTGCAAGTGGAGCAACTACATACCAATGGAATCCAATTGGAAGTACTTCACAAACAGTATACGTTACTCCAACAACAAATTCAACTTATACATTAATTGGAACAGATGCCAATGGTTGTGTATCTAGTGACACAGTAAGCGTATTTGTATTTGCTGTTCCGGTCGTAAATTTAGATCCGACATTTATTTGTCTTGGATATAATACAACACTTGATGCAGGAAATGCAGGTTGTACATTCGACTGGTCAACTGGTGAAACTACACAAACGATCACAGTTTCTGATTCAGGGAATTATTCTGTAGTCGTAACGAGTGCAAATGGTTGCGCTTCGCTTGGACAAACAGTTGTAACAGTTGGAGGTAATATTACTGCCAACCCGACAACTGTAAATATCTGTTCAGGTGCTACTGCAACTTTAAATGCAGGGAATCCGGGAAGTACATATTCATGGTCGACAGGTGCAAGTACACAAACGATCACAACAACAACTTCCGGAAACTACTATGTCACAATTACAGATCCAAATGGTTGTGCGGCTACAAAATTAAATATCGTTAATGTTGATCCACTTCCTGTAGCATATTTTGCAACAAGTCCAACATGTTTTGGTGCTGCAATGACATTCACAAATAATAGTACTATCTCATCAGGAACTATTTCAAATTCATTATGGTCTTTTGGTGATGCATTCTCATCAGTAGTAAATTCTCCAAATCATACCTACTCTGCTGATGGAACATATGCTGTTACATTAACTGTGACTTCTGCTGCAGGTTGTACATCAACAACAAATCAAAATATTACGATCAGTCCATTGCCTGTTGCCGAATTTGCAACAACAAATGTTTGTTTGGGTGCATCAAATCAATACACAGACAATTCAACAGTAAGCTCAGGAAATATTTCTGAATGGATATGGGATTTTGGTGATGGTTCAACAGGAACTTCTGCATCAACAAATCATACTTATACTAATCCGGGAACATATACAACAACATTGATCTCTGTAACAAATAACAATTGCCGTGACACTATTTCACATTCGGTAATTGTGAACGGACTTCCTGTTGCGAATTTCACTGCAGCAAATGCTTGTGCTGAATCATTGATCAATTTTGCAAATACTTCTACATCAGCTTATGGTACTATAACATCATACAACTGGAATTTCAGCAATGGAAGTTATTCAACAGTATCTGATCCATCATTGCAATTTACGAATCCAGGAAACTACACTGTTTCTCTGATTGCGACAACTGCTTTTGGATGTTCTGATACAACAATTCAATCAATTACAATTTTCCCTAATCCGATTGCAGCATTTGCAACAACTAATGCTTGTACAAATTCGAATATCGGAATCGTTAATACATCAAACATATCGTCAGGAAGTATTCAAAATAACTTCTGGACATTTGGAGATAATACTACTTCAAATGCAATTCTGCCTACGCATTTCTATTCTACTGCCGGTACTTATCCAATAACTTTGGTTGTCACTTCTGATCTTGGATGTAGAGATACAATTTCCGGTAGTGCAAATGCTCATCCACTTCCTGTGGTTGGATTAACTCCTGAAAGTGTTTGTTTAGGTGTTGATGTTGATTTCTTAAACTCATCAACTTCTTCATCAGGAGGCGTTACAACTTGGGATTGGTCATTTGGTGATGGAAGTACTTCAAACGTATATCAACCTTCACACAATTATACTAACCCGGGTAATTACACAGTTCAACTTACTGCAACTTCTAACTTTGGTTGTACTGCAAGTTCAAGTTCAACATTGAACATTTATCCAAACCCGGTTGCTGCATTTAGTGTATCCAATATTTGTCTTGGGGGCGCTAATCAATTAGTCAATCAATCATCGGTCGATGGTGGAATTACTTTCACAAGTACATGGACATATGATGACGGTACCTATGATGTAAACACAAACCCTTCCCACACTTTTGCTGCTGCCGGTTTATATAATATTTCGTTGGCGGTTACTACACCCAACGGTTGTACAGCTCAGGTTAATCATAACCTGAGTGTTTACAATCCACCGGTTGCAAGATTCACAGGAACAAATGTGTGTGATGGTTCGTCTGCTCATTTCATGGATCAATCATACTCACAAGACGGAAGTATTGTTGGCTGGTTATGGAACTTTGGCGATAACGGAGGTTCTGTAGAAGGAAATCCTGCTCACTTATACACTGATCCAAGTGTTTATAATGTAACGTTAACTGTTACCTCTGTTTATGGTTGTTTCGATACATACAACGATACTGTTCAGATCTACGCAAAACCTGCAACTGCAATTAATGCAACTTCTGCTTGTCAAGGCTCGGCTGTGCAGTTTACAAATATGTCGAATAGCTCAGGACAAATTTCATATCAATGGGATCTTGGTAATGGTTACTCTACAACTGATTCATCTTTCAGCTATACATTTGGAACATCCGGTTTCTATGATGTAACATTGGTTGCTGTCGATTCTAATAATTGTTCAACAACTGAACTTGCTCGTTTGGAAATTTATCCGAATCCAACGCCAAACTTTGCATCCACTGAAGCGTGTTTGAGTTCTTCTACTCAATTTACAAATCAGTCATACATAAATTCAGGAAGTACGATCTCCGGATACATTTGGAATTTTGGCGACCAATCAACATCGAACCAAACAAATCCAAATCATACTTATTCGCAAGTTGGAACATACAACATTTCATTAACTGCTGTTTCAAATTATGGATGTCAGGAAACAACTAATTTGCAAGCAAGAGTGAATCCAAATCCGATTGCATTATTTGCTTCCAGTGGTTCAGGTTGCGGTCCTATCACTTCATCATTCTCCGAATCCTCTTCAATCAGCGAAGGATCAATTACAGGATGGTTATGGAATTTTAGTGATGGAGAAATTTCTACAGATCAACATCCAACACATATTTTCAATAATGCCGGAAATTATGATGTGAACTTAACAGTTGTATCTGATAGAGGATGTTATGCGACTTACACTGCATCGAATGTGATTCAGGTTTATCCATCACCTACTGCTGATTTCAATGCAAGTACTTATAGTACTGATATCATGACGCCGACCGTGAGTTTTGTGAATACGTCTATAAATTATTCATCATATCAATGGGTATTCGGTGATGGTACAACAACATCAACTGTATTAAATCCGACTCATACATTCAGTGATACAGGATCTTACTCCGCATTATTGATCACTACAAATACATATGGCTGTCGTGATACAATTTTAAAACATATTGAGATCAGACCGAAATCAACATTGTTTATTCCGAATTGTTTTACTCCGAATGGTGATGGTGAAAATGAAGTGTTCCGTCCTTTCCACACCAATATGGATCACTTACAAGTATGGGTATTCGACCGTTGGGGATTATTATTGAAAACTTGGGATACACTTGATGGTTCTTGGGACGGTTATTATAATGGTAAAAAATGTCAACAAGATACTTATGTATATAAAATAGTTGGTGATGGTATAGGCGGACAACACTCCGAATGGGTTGGTCACGTTAGTATTGTTTACTAAAAATAGTGCGTTTGGTTTTTCATGGTGTGTTTCTGAACTCCCGGAGTGCGTCCGGGAGTTCTTTTTTTATATAAATTATCCCGTAAATTTCTTATCTGAATTTCCAACCCGGAGGATATACTGATCGAACATTTGGTCTCGTTCTAACTAGTGATCGCAGGTACGCAATTCGATGCGGCATTCCGAATACAGCACGAAGCTTTTTAAAGTCTTCAAAGATCAAAATCTGTCTGTCGTCTTTAGGGTGAAATCCAAATGAGTATAGTTCGTTGTTTCCCATATTTGTTTTATTGATGAATTAAATTTACTCCGAAAGCAGTGCGAGGACAATTTTTATTGGTGAGTGGTTGGTGGTGGGAGGTTAAAAGTAAGTGGTCAAGGGCCAAGGGTTATATACTGCACACTCCACACTACAAACTCAAACTAAACTTAGATTTTATCAAAGCCATTGAATTGATGCAGTGAGAAGTTGGAGTTTGAGTGCGGAGTGTGCGGTACTTTGAAATAAAATTACGCTCTTCAAAACTCAATTATTTTCAAAATTGATTTCTAATTTCCAAAATAAAAAACGCCACAGGGGAAGCTGTGGCGCTGAATTGACTATTCACCTAAACAATACCTAATTTTATTTTTTGATAGCAGGAGAAAAAAGTAACGGTCGTTTAAATACCGATTTGGAAACACGAGATTCGGTAACGGCCGTTACTTAAATTTCATAAATGTCGGTAGATATTGAGGGGAATACCGACTTAGAAAACCTGCAACTATTTTGAAAAGCAGTGTTCTATAATTGCTCTGCTTTAATAAAGAACGATTTAATGAGATAAAGCTATTTGGTTTTTCAGTTCAAAAAAGGGCATTTTTGTCAACAGCTATTTTTTGAAGGTCAATGGCTAAAAATTGTATGTGAAAATCTAAGTAGAACTTAAAGCATTTTTTTAACATGAAACCAACTTTGCTTGATTTCCAGCCTGTTAAGGATAGTTAACAGATTTTTATTCTAATCACTTTATATTAGATTCGCCTTCCATTACAATCTCTGAAAAATGAAAAAAATCATCCTTCTCTGCTTGGCAGTACTTACTTCAGCTCACTCCTTTTCTCAATTCAAATACCCATCTGTTGCAAAACAAGATCAACAAGATTCCTATTTCGGAAAAGTTGTTCCTGATCCATATCGTTGGCTTGAAGATGATCATTCTGCTCAAACCGGAGAATGGGTAAAAGAAGAAAACCAAGTAACAGAAAATTACCTTAAGACAATTCCTTTCAGAGATGATCTTAAAAAAAGATTGACTCAACTTTGGAATTTTCCAAAATCAGCTTCTCCTTTTAAAGCAGGAAAAAATTATTTCGTGTATACCAATAACGGATTGCAAAATCAATTTGTACTAAATATTCTTCGTGGTTCGATATCTGCTAAGCCTGAAGTTTTTCTCGATCCAAATACGATGTCTGCAGAGGGTACTACTAATATTGGTGCAATATCCGTTTCAAATGACGGGAAATATATGGCTTACGCTGTTTCAAAAGCAGGAAGCGATTGGCAAGAGATCAATGTTAAAAATACTTTGGACGGCGGACAGTTGACTGATAAAGTTGAGTGGGTAAAGTTTTCGGGAATAGCATGGAGAGCCGGTGGATTTTTTTACTCTCGTTACGATAAGCCCGATGAGAAAAGTGTTTTAAAAGGAAAGAATGAATTCCATAAAATTTATTTTCACACTGCAGGAACACAACAAAGTTCAGATCAACTTATTTATGAAGATAAAGCTCATGCTCAACGCAATTTTGGTGTAGGAACAACTGACGATGAAAAGTGGTTGATCATAACTGGATCTGAAGGAACAAGCGGTAATAATATAGTAGTTAAAAACTTGAATGAAACGAACGCTACTTTCATTCCTCTTGTACCTGAATTTGAGTATGACAATAATATTATCGATAATGAAGGAAATAATTTCTTTATTCTAACCAATAAAAACGCTCCCCATTTCAAACTGATTTCAATTGATGCAAACAATTTAACAACTCCTGCAATCGAACTTATTCCTGAATCAAAAGAAGATGTTCTTGAAAGTGTTGTTGTCGGCTCAACATTCATTGTTGCCAAATACATGCACAATGCAACAGGAATCTTAAAAGTGTTTTCTCGTTCAGGTCAATTTTTATACGATGTTCCACTTCCGGGAATTGGAAATATTGATCAACTTTCTGCAAGTAAAAAGGATGAAAACCTATTTTATTCATTCGACACATACACCGGGCCTTCTATTATTTATCAATTCAATTTAAATACTAAACTTCAAACTATTTTCTTCAAACCGAAAATGGATTTCAATTCTGATGAATATGAAACAAAGCAAGTTTTTTACCCTTCGAAAGACGGCACTCAAATTTCAATGTTCATCTTTCACAAAAAAGGCATTGAACTGAATGGAAATAATCCGACAATGATTTTCGGTTATGGCGGTTTCAATATTTCAATGGTTCCACAATTCAAAATTGAACGTACACTGTTTCTAGAAAATGGTGGTATCTATGCGATTGCTAATTTAAGAGGTGGTGGTGAATATGGCGAAGAATGGCATGAAGCAGGAACAAAACTTCAGAAGCAAAATACTTTCGACGATTGTATCGCTGCAGCGGAATATCTTATTCGCGAAAAATATACAAACCCATCGAAGCTAGGACTTAGCGGTAGATCTAACGGCGGACTTCTAGTCGGAGCGGTTATGACTCAGCGTCCCGATCTATTCAAGGTCGCAATTCCAACAGTTGGTGTACTTGATATGTTGCGCTACCACAAATTCACTATCGGTTGGGCATGGAAAAGTGATTACGGTTCTAGTGAAGATGAACCGAATTTCAAAAACCTACTCTCCTATTCGCCTTTGCACAATATCCGCGAGGGAATAAATTATCCTGCAACTCTTGTCATTACCGGCGATCACGACGACCGCGTAGTGCCTGCACATTCATTCAAGTTCATTTCAACACTTCAAGAAAAATACAAAGGACAAAATCCCGTTATGGTCAGAGTTGATGTGAATTCAGGACATGCTTCATCTACTGCTCTTGGTTCAAGTAAACCCGTCAGCAAGCAAATTGACGAACAGTCAGATATTTTCTCGTTTATACTGTATAATTTGGGGATGGCGGTGAAGTAGTTGGTAACTTGTAATAGGTCAAGGGTCAAAGGTCAAAGGTAAATTGCTTCGATCTGTCTGTGATTGAATCGTAACTTATGACCTTTGACCCTTGACCTTTGACCTAAATTCGAACTGAACTTTTGAACAAACAAACGTGAAAAGTCCGAGTACTTCGACAACATTCCGAGATAGATTTCCCTATTTTTGTACAAAAGTCATTCATTCATGAAATTAAAAGTAGGTATTGTCTTTGGCGGGTTTTCGCGGGAAAGAGAAATTTCATTTGCCGGGGGTAGAACGGTATATGACAATTTAAACAAATCTCTTTTTGATGCTGTTCCGATTTTTGTTGACAGCTTTGGGAATTTTGTTTTACTCGACTGGCAATACATCTACAAAGGAAGTATCCGCGATTTTTATCCACCGGTCGATAAGCTCCCAAGTAGTTCCAACGAATTTCAAATCTATGCTGAAAGTTTAGGTGAATTAAAACCATCTGAACAAGAAGAATTAATTACTTCAATCGGAAAAAAAATACAAATCGCTGATCTGCCAAACTTAATCGACTTTGCATTTTTATGTTTGCACGGATCTTATGGCGAAGATGGACGGATTCAAGGAATGTTTGAATACATTGGTATCCCCTATTCAGGTTCAGGAATTTTATCATCTGCAATTGGAATTAACAAAGCGGTTCAGAAAAAATTAATGATCTCATCAGGATTTGACAGTCCTGCATTTTTTTCAATCTTGAAAAATGATTTTGACACTGAAAAAATTGAAGCGCTTTATGTTCGAACAAAAAAAGAGATTGGATTTCCATGTGTGATAAAACCTGCTAACCAAGGTTCATCCATTGGAGTTTCAATTTTAAGCACCGATAATAAAGTTGCTTTTGAAAATGCTTTAATGAATGCATTCTTCATAAAAAATATAACTTCAGAAGAATGGAAAGCAATTGCAAATCCAACTGAATATATTCGCACTCTTACCGACATTCGTGAAGGTGTCGGAATTCCATTGACAATTACAATAGGAAGTAAAAAAGAAACGGTTCATCATCCCGAAGTTTTACTTGCGAAAATTGAAGATGCTTTTAAAACTGGCTCTCAAGTTATTTCTCTTGAAAGTTTGGATTCAGAAAGTGAAGTTCTCATAGAAGGATTCATCGAAGGAAAAGAATTTTCTTGCATAGTAATTCGTAATGAAGATTTCAATCCTGTCGCTCTCCCGCCTACTGAAATTAGAAAAGGAAAAGAACTGTTTGACTATCGAAGCAAATATTTACCGGGATTATCACGCAAGATCACTCCTATCAATTTACCATACGAAAACATTCAAGACATCCGTAAAGAATGTGAACGGTTATTTTCTGCATTGAACTTTAACGTGTACGCACGTATCGATGGATTTATCACTGACAGCGGAAAAGTATTCTTGAACGATCCGAATACAACTTCGGGGATGATGCCGTCATCGTTCTTCTTTCATCAAGCTGCTGAGATCGGATTGAATCCTTCGCAATTTTTGACATACATTATTCGAACTTCTCTTCTTGAGCGTACGATCGATATGCGTGACAGAAAAAATATTCCTGTTCTCCTTAAAGATTTGGATAAAGCAATTTCTAATCTAAAATCTGCTGTATCAACAAAGATCAGAGCAGCAGTTATCATGGGTGGATATTCTTCTGAGCGACATATTTCTGTCGAAAGTGGCAGAAACATTTACGAAAAACTTTCATCGTCGTCAAAGTATGCACCACTTCCGGTTTTCCTTACAGGAAATAATGACGAGCATCAGCTCTATCATATTCCGGTAAATTTGATGTTGAAAGATAATGCAGATGACATCCGTGAAAAAGCTGAACATTTTTCAGTACATGCAGTCATCTCTGAGATCATGATGATCTGTGAAGCAATCACTTCGAAATATACCGATGCACAGAGTGTTCTTCAACCTAGAAAAATATCGTATGTAGAATTGGCAGAAATTGCCGATGAAGTATTCATTGCTCTTCATGGTCGTCCGGGTGAAGATGGAGAGATTCAAAAGCATTTGGAAATAGTTGGTCTGCCATACAACGGTTCAGGAATTGAATCGTCGAAGATCACGATCAACAAATACGATACGAATGAGATCCTACGCAAGAATGGATTACTCGTAGCACAACATGAATTGGTCAACATCAGCGACTACAAACAAGACGCAGATAAATTCATCAAAGACATATTATCGAAATTTCATTTTCCATTCATTGCAAAACCTGTTGATGATGGATGTTCAAGTGCAGTAAAAAAAGTAAAGAATGAAGAAGAACTTCGATCATTTGCAACATTGATCTTCCGTCAGCAAGAAGAATTGAGTGTCATAGAAGCAAATATTCTTAATTTGAAATTGAAAGAAGAATTTCCTCGTAAGACTCAGTTTCTAATTGAAGAATTGATTGAGAAAAAAGATTCGACGCACTTCCTTGAAATTACAGGAGGAATGCTCACTTCGATTGACGATCAAGGAAATTGTGTCTATCAGATCTTTGAAGCATCGGAAGCTCTATCGGAAGGAGATGTTTTATCATTGGAAGAAAAATTCTTAGCCGGACAAGGACAGAACATCACTCCTGCTCGTTATGGTAAAGATCCGAAAGAAAGACAACGCATTTCTGAAATAGTAAAAGCAGAATTTAAAAAAGCAGCTTTACTTTTGAAGATCGAAGGCTATTCACGCATCGATGCATTTGTGAGGATTTTCAAAGACGGAAAAGTAGAAGTTATTTTCATTGAAGTAAATTCACTTCCGGGAATGACACCTGCAACATGTATCTTCCATCAATCTGCGATCGCAGGCTATAAGCCATATGAATTCATCGATAAGATCCTTGAATATGGTAGAGAAAAAAAGAAAAGAACAGTAGATATCCATTAAATAAAATGTCAAATTTAATTAGCTTTATAAAAAGCAGATCATTCGTAATCAACATTGTCATTTTATTGGCGATCATACTCATCATCTTTGGAAGCGTTTCTTCATGGATGTCGAGTTTTACTCATCATGGCGAAAGTATTTCTGTTCCTGATCTTCGAGGACAGAAAATTGAAAAGATGGGAAGTTTTCTTGCCGACAAACATTTGCAATACAAAGTCATCGATTCATTATTTGATCTTGCAAAAAATCCGGGAACAATTCTGGAACAAGATCCTGCTCCTAACAGCAAGGTAAAAGAAGACAGAACAATTTACTTAACTGTAAATGCTCAACATCCGCCCGATGTAAAAATGCCAAACTTGATTGATGTTTCGTACCGACAAGCAGAAGCGATCTTGCTTTCATTTGGGCTTCGTGTCGGACAATTAACATACCGACCTGACCTTGCAAAAAATGCTGTGCTTGATCAGCGCTATAAAGGAAACAGTATTTCTGCCGGAAAAAGTTTACCAAAAGGTTCGAAGATCGATCTTACTCTTGGCGACGGACTTGGAAGTGTCGATGTTCCTATTCCAGATCTGACAGGCTCACCATTAGATGAAGCATTGTTTGTTTTAAAAGGTTCATCACTTAATGTTGGCACTATTCATTATGATAGCGGCATTCGTGATTCAACCAAGGCTAAAATCTATAAACAAGATCCTATCGCTTCTGATGGAGCGACAATGAATCAAGGGGAAGCGATTGACATTTACCTGAAATAATTCGTAATAAATTTACACATTTGACTAGCATTCAATTGCTTATAAATGCTTACTGCTAAAAAAATGTTCGTATCTTCGCGAGGTATGAATAAATTTATCAGCACCAATTTCAATCTCCGTAAACTCCTTTTCGGAATTGGCTTGACACTCGTAAGCGCTATCACTTCTGCACAAGAATCTACGATTCCACTTGGAACGAACCCGATCTTGATCGAAGCTTCAAAAACGATCAGAAACACTTCGGCAATAAACCGGAATTCTGTAGTTGTTGATACATTAATTCTTCCTTTCGTCGATGATTTTTCTCGTCCGGGGATGTATCCGTATTCAGGATTATGGTTAGATAGCAGTGTTTATATCAATACAAATTACGGCGATCTTCCTACAACTATTGGCGTCGCAACTTTTGATGGCATTGATCAATACGGCTTGCCTCATAATGCTGCAGCTACACAAGATTCAATTGCTGATAATCTGACTTCTCTACCAATTGACTTAGGAGTACTATCTGGAGATACAAGCATCTGGATGAGTTTCTTCTACCAGCCGCAAGGATTAGGAGACGTCCCTGAAACACGTGATTCATTAGTACTTCAATTCAAAGATACAGCCGGTATCTGGAATAATGTATGGGCATTACAAGGGAAAGCAGATACTGCTTTTCAAAGAGCAAACATCCATGTGTTGGATGGAAAATATTTTTACCGCGGATTTCAATTTCGATTTTATAATGTTGCAACTATTAATGGTAATCGAGATCATTGGAATTTAGATTATGTGATCCTCCGTCGATTTGGTGCACCGAATGATTCTATCTTAGATAACGCACTCGTTTATCCGCAGAAATCATTACTCAATGAATTTACTGCAATGCCGTATCCACATTACAAGTTTCTTGGAGCACAGATTCCTGCTGCAATGAAAACCGATTTGACTGATACGATTTATACTATAAATTATGGTATCAGTTCTATTTTACCTACGATAAAAATTATTCAAAACGGAGTTGATCTCTTTAGTGCGAATGCAGGAAGCATTTCAACTGGTGGATCGTTAACTTACACAGGGTACACAATTCCTTTGAACAGTTTTACTTATCCTGTTCAAACTGTTGACTCAACTGAATTTTTGGTAAAATCGTACTATACATTCACAGGGTCACAATCGAATTTGGATAACGACACAAGTTACTTCACTCAATCGTTTAAAAATTATTATGCTTATGACGATGGAACTGCTGAAGTTGGTTATGGACTAACAGGTAACACTGATGTACAGATCGCTTACAAGTTTGATGTAAAAATGCGTGATACATTAGTTGGTGCGCAGATTTATTTCAATCCGGTTGGAATTGATGTGACAAACAAACTTTTTCAGCTTGTAGCTTGGAGTTCTGTCGACGTATCAGGAAATAGCGATACTAGAATTCGTACAACTTATGATCTTAAGCCGGGAGTAAACGACAGCATTAACGGATTTAAAACATTCATCTTTGATACAGCAATTGTTGTTGATCCCGGCACTATGTTTATCGGCATTGAACAGAATGAACCTGCGACTCAATACGGAATTGGGTTAGACAAAAACACTGATTCTAGAAGTAAAATGTTTTATCATATCGACGGTTTTTGGAATCAATCAAATGTAAAAGGTTCATGGATGATCCGTCCGATCTTCGGTGCGAGATATCCATTCACAATTGGAGTCAACGAAGTGAATACTAAATTCGAATTTAATTTATATCCAAATCCGGCAAGCGAAGAGATCACAATTGAATTGCCTTTCGGTAATAAATCAAAATTGCAGATAATAAATTTAGTTGGTGAGATCATCAGAGAAGAAACAATAACAAATAGTAAAACGATTTCTATCGAAGCATTAGTTCCAGGAATTTATTTTGCAAGAATAATTAACGATAACAATTTCAGTTCGATCAGAAAATTTGTGATCAATTGAGTTTTAATTTAAATAGTATTTACTTTACCATTCATGAATAACGAAGAGAAGGACATTAGAGAGACGGAAAATAGCGAACTTGAGAATAACGTGATTGAAAATAACAATTCCAATTCTGTTGACCAGGATGAAAATGAGCAAGACGAACTTTTCGAACATCATCGTTTTGATGTAGAGAAAGGACACATGATGCTCAGGATCGATAAATTCCTGATGAACCGTATGTCGAATGTGAGCCGAAATAAAATTCAGCACGCATGTGAGGCCGGAAATATTTTAGTGAATGGCAAAGCAGTAAAGTCTAGTTATAAAGTAAAGCCACTAGATCAGATCCAGATCGTTTTACCGGAGCCGGTTCGTATTCACGAATTAGTTCCACAAGATCTACCGATCAACATTACTTTCGAAGACGATGAATTTGTGATCATCAATAAAAATCCGGGAATGGTTGTCCATCCTGCTTTTGGAAATTACACAGGCACATTGATGAATGCACTGATGTTCCATTTTAAAAATCTTCCTGCAAGCGCAGGAAATATGGATCGTCCGGGATTGGTTCACCGAATTGACAAGAACACATCCGGATTAATGGTCATTGCAAAAACAGAACGTGCAATGGCAACTCTTGCGAAAGAATTTTTCGATAGAACAATTGAGAGAAGATATCTTGCTTTAGTCTGGGGCGATTTCAAAGAAGACGAAGGAACGATTGTAGGAAACGTAGGAAGAAATCTGAAAGACAGAAAGATCATGGATGTATTTCCGGGTGGCGAACAAGGAAAGCATGCTGTAACGCATTACAAAGTCGTAGAGCGTTTCGGATATGTAACTCTAATAGAATGCAAACTCGAAACCGGAAGAACGCATCAGATCCGCGTTCACATGAAATACGCCGGTCATCCCCTATTCAACGATGAAACTTATGGCGGCGATCAAATTTTAAAAGGAACAACCTTCACTCGTTATCGTCAATTCATCGACAATTGTTTCAAGCTCATGCCGCGTCATGCACTTCATGCAAAGACATTAGGTTTCATTCATCCCAAGTCAAAGGAAAAAGTATTTTTCGATTCCGAACTCCCGCTAGACTTTAGTTCTGTTCTTGACAAGTGGAGACACTATGTTAAGTTTAATGAAACGGACTCCTGAAAAAAAAATGAAAAATGAAAGGTTATCATAGGAAAGGATTACCCCTAGTTAGCTGCCCATTTTTCATTTTTCATTCTTCATTCTTCATTGAATTTCATTTTTCCCCATAGATGACCCAAGCACTAGAATCAATATTAACTTTTCCATCCGGGAATTTTTCATTGATAAGTTCAAAAACTTCGTTTTTAATCTTCGTTCTCATTGCATCATCGGCTTTGCTTAGTGCAGCTACAAATGGCGCGGCTACCTCTGTCATCATATTCCAATAGACATCGGCGGTTCCGCATTTCAATTTACCTTTCACTTCTGCTTCAGATGTGTTTGTAAATCCGGCTTGCTTAAATAAATCTTGGATTAATCCGCTTTTTGCACAACGGAACATTCCCGGTGCTTCAGGTGGCGGCGCCGGCAATTGCATATTTTTATTGATCGTTCCGCCAGCTGCAGTGATCCAAAAATTATTTTCCGGTCCACACCAAACTGCAGTTGCTATTCTTCCACCCGGTTTTAAAACACGATACATTTCTTTTGCTGCAAGATGCATGTCTGGGAAGAACATAAATCCAAAGCGACAACTTATGGCGTCGAAAGTATTATCAGCAAATGGCAATTCACATACATCACATGCTTTTGTTTCAATATTATTTATTCCTTTTAGTAATGCATTCTCACGGGCAATCTCAAGCATATCATCTGAAAGATCAGTGATAACGACTTTGCCGTTACCGATCATTGTAGCAATGGTCAATCCCGGTTCGCCCGTCCCTGCTGCTATATCAAGAATGTATTCATTGTTTACCGGCTTAATGCGATTGATGATTTCCGTACCCATTGGCTTCAGAAAATCCATCATCATATCGTCCCACTTTTTCCAACCGGATGAAAATTTGTTCCAGCTTTCTTTTTGTTGTTCGCGGATTTGTTCGAGTTGTTGTTCCATGGTGTATTTTGTTTTAAAGTGAAAAATTGTTTTTAAGAATGTATTTCAGAATTGTAGTTTTCTGAACCATTTCTAAATTAAAGGTATAAATTATTTCAAATCAATTACGAAATTGTATTGAATAAAGATGATTTACAGCATTCTTATTTCAGTTTCTGTAATTTCCTATACGCTGGGCGGAATTTTAAAATTCCGCCCAGCGTATAGG
>JANOBV010000216.1:0-5833 GCA_031411835.1 Bacteroidota bacterium
GATACTCAACGTATCGCTGAAAGTTTGGCAAAAGATGGTTACAATTCAGATTCACTTCATGGTGATCTGACACAAGCACAACGTGACAAAGTTATGGCGCGTTACAGAACTAAAAATCTGGATGTACTTGTAGCAACTGATGTAGCTGCACGTGGAATTGATGTAAACGATATTTCTCACGTAATACATTATAACTTACCTGACGAAGTAGAAAGCTATACTCACCGTAGTGGTCGTACAGCGCGTGCGGGTAAATCAGGAGTTTCGATTTCATTGGTGAATGTTCGTGAAATGGAAAAGATTCGTTTCATCGAAAAGAAAATTGGAACGAAATTTCACTTAGGTAAAATTCCTGATGCAGTTGAAATTTGCGAACAGCAATTGATGAATCTTATAAAGAAAATTCATTCTGTGAAAGTTAATGAAGCGGGAATTGCAAAATTCCTTGCTCCGGCTTTTGAAGAATTGAAAGATCTTTCTAAAGATGAATTATTAAAAAGAATTGTAAGTATTGAATTCAATCGTTTCTTAGATGCCTATCGCAATGCACCGGATCTGAATGTAGATCTTGCACATCAAGGTAAGAGTGGAGGAATGTATCGTTCAGCCGGTCCGCGTTTATTCATCAACCTAGGTTCGATGGATGGATTGAGCGAGAATTCAATGAAAAAATATGTTTCTGAAATTCTTAAGATCAATGATTCATTGATTGGTAGAATTGATGTGAAAGGTGTTTATTCATTTATCGATCTTCCTGAAAAAGAATTGAACCATGCGATGGAAACATTCCCGGGTGAAATTTATCAAGGAAGAAAAGTAAGAATAGAAGTTTCATCAAACGAAACACGTAAACCAAGTAGCGGCGGAAGAAGTTTCGGCGGTGGTGGCGGAAGAAGTAGTGGCGGCATGGGTCGTCCTTCTTATAAAGACAGAAAACCTTCCGGCGGTGGATACGGCGGAGATCGTGGCGGAAACAGTGAAGGTGGCGGGTACAAAGGTAACCGTGGCACTTCATCAGGTGGAGGCAGCGACTACAAAGGCGGCAGAAGCAGCGGTGGTACAGGTGAAAAACCGGCATCACGTGGCTGGGGTGAAGGCCGTCCGACAGGAACTCGTTCCGGAGATGATGCAGATAAGCGTCCATCGACAGGAAAGCGTAAAAAATGGTAAAAAAGCGGTTTTAACTGGCTTGTGTTCAAATTATATCTTAATTGACTCGTTTAATTAAGATATAATTAGGACCTTTGCTCATATTATTAATCCCCCCTAAATGGCAAGTATAAAATTTAACGGAAATGCATCTGACTTCTACTCTGATCTTAAGACTAGAGTAGATGCGTATTTCACAGAGAAGAAAATAGATCCAACCGGTAACGGAAAGCTATATTTCAAGACTGCGTTTTACATGATTTCTTTTTTAGCTACCTATATCATCCTTGTATTTTTTACTCCACCTGCAGCGATAGCAATATCAATGTGTGTACTCTTCGGATTACTTACTGCAGGAATTGGATTTAATGTAATGCATGATGGTGGACATGGAAGTTACTCTCCAAATAAAACGGTCAATAAATTAGCAGCATTAACATTGAATATGGTTGGTGGTTCTTCTTACCTGTGGAACATCAAACATAACATGATTCATCACACGTTTACAAACATTGATGGACATGATGATGATATTTCAACTGAACCGGTTTTACGTTTGTGTGAGTCGCACAAAAAATATTTCTTCCATAGATTTCAGTTCCTATATTGGTTCATTGTTTATGGCCTGACTTATTTCCTTTGGATTTTTATTCTTGACCTAGTAAAGTATTTCAGAAAAACGGTCTCTTCAAAAACAGGAATTAAATTTGATTTGAAAACGCACATTGGATTTTGGGCAACGAAAATTCTTTATGCAGGAACGTTTGTCATTTTGCCTATACAAATGATAGGTTTTACAGACTTCCTGATTGGATACAGTGTCTTTTTATTTACAACCGGAGTTTACATCAGTACGATTTTCCAATTAGCTCATGCAGTTGAAGACACTCACTTTGTAGATCCTACAAATATGGAAGTGTTGGAAAACGATTGGGCAGTTCATCAAGTTAGAACAACTTCAAACTTCGGATCAAGAAGTAAAGTGTTGTCATTCTTAACCGGTGGATTGAATCAGCAAGTAGAACATCACTTGTTTCCAAAGATTTCACACATTCATTATCCGAATCTCAGTTTGATCGTGAAAGAAACTTGTACAGCGCACGGATTGGTTTATCTAGAACAACCTACTTTCTTGCATGCAGTTGCTTCTCATGTTAGATTACTTTATGCATTAGGAAGAGGAAAATAAGAATTCAACCAAAAAAATATCAAAAGCTCCATTGGAACCGAAAGGCAAAAATGGAGCTTTTTTCGTTTTTCGCCTTTTCAGCTTTTTAAATTACCTATTTCAAAAAACAATAGTTTTCAGAAGAAGAACTTCAAAATTCAGGAGGCATTGCCTAAAACTTGTCCATTTTTGTAAGAATCGTTTATTTTTTCAAGCTTATTCAAGCAAGATTCCAAAAAAGCTAAACCGCAATTTCAGATGAATCCCCTTTTTTAGGCAAAAAAAAAACATGTTCATAACTCCAAAATAACCCCCATGAAAAGGGTAACAAAATCCCGATTGTAAGATTTTTCACACTATTTTCTCAAACTCACACTAAATTTCAGGGGGTGTTGGTAAAATAATGCATGTTTTACTTGACACACCCCCCTATTTTATAATACATTTGGCAAATAATTTATAAAAATCATTTAAATCCTTAAATCACACTTCAATCATGTCAAGTATCCGATTTCGTGCCCTTGAAACCTCATTGAACCGATTGCCGGTTAAGGTTACTCCTCCCTCAAGTAAGGTTTCCGATTATTACGGAGTGAACGTATTCAATCGTGAAGCAATGCAGAAATTTTTACAGCGTGACGCATACAAAGCTGTCATAGCAGCAATTGAACACGGTGTACAGATCGACAGAAAGATGGCTGATCAAGTTGCATTAGGAATGAAAGAGTGGGCTAATAGCAAAGGTGCTACATCTTATACACATTGGTTCCAACCATTGACTGGACTTACTGCAGAGAAACACGATTCATTTTTTGAATTGAGTGATGGCAAAGCGATAGAACATTTCTCAGGAAATGCTTTAGCGCAGCAAGAGCCGGATGCTTCTAGTTTTCCAAGCGGAGGTATTCGTAATACATTTGAAGCACGTGGTTATACTGCATGGGATCCAAGTTCGCCTGCATTTATCATGGAAAACATGAGTGGTAAAACACTTTGTATTCCTACGATCTTCGTTTCTTATACAGGAGAAACGCTAGATTATAAAGCGCCATTATTGAAAGCACTTCACGCATTAGATAAAGCGGCAGTTGATGTTTGTCAGTATTTCGATAAAGACGTTACAAAAGTATTTGCAACACTAGGTATAGAGCAAGAATATTTCCTTGTCGATACAAGTCTGTTGAATTCACGTCCGGATTTGTTGACAACAGGTCGTACATTATTTGGTCATTCGCCGGCGAAAGGACAACAATTAGAAGATCATTATTTCGGTTCTATTCCTGAAAGAGTTTATAGTTTCATGGTCGATTTCGAAACGGAAGCCTATAAATTAGGAATTCCATTAAAGACTCGACACAATGAAGTTGCACCAAGTCAATTTGAGTGTGCACCGGTATTTGAAGAGATCAATTTAGCGGTCGATCATAATGCATTGTTGATGGACTTGATGGATAAAGTTGCTCGTCGTCATCACTTGAAAGTTCTGTTGCATGAAAAACCATATGCAGGAATCAACGGAAGCGGAAAGCATAACAACTGGAGTTTAAGTACGAACACAGGAAAAAATTTATTGTCGCCCGGAAGTACTCCGAAAAGCAATCTGATGTTCTTGACGTTCTTTGTGAATACGATCATGGCTGTTTACAAGCATGCAGATTTGCTTCGTGCAAGTATTGCATCAGCAAGTAACGATCATCGTTTAGGAGCGAACGAAGCACCGCCGGCGATCATGTCAATCTTCCTAGGCGGACAATTATCATCAGTACTTGATGAAATAGTACAAATGGTGAATGACAAAAAAATGTCGGCTGATGAGAAGACAGCATTGAAACTGAACATTGGTAAAATTCCGGAGATCCTTCTTGACAATACAGATCGTAATCGTACATCACCATTTGCATTCACAGGAAATAAATTTGAATTCCGCGCAGTTGGTTCATCAGCGAATTGTTCGAATGCCATGATGGTATTGAATACGATGGTAACAAATCAGTTGATTGATTTCAAAAAAGAAGTTGATCAGTTGATTGACAAAGGCACGAAGAAAGACGAAGCGATTTTGAAAGTGTTACGTCAGTATATTGTTGAATCAAAGAATATTCGTTTTGAAGGAAATGGTTATGGCGATGAGTGGGTAAAGGAGGCTGCAAAACGTGGATTGTCTAATATTCAAACTACACCACTTTCACTTGATGCGTATGTAAGTAAATCGTCACTTCAATTATTTGATGATCTGAATATATTTTCACATCGCGAAGTAGAAGCTCGTCATGAAATTCTTCTTGAAACATACATCAAGAAGATACAAATTGAGTCACGAATCATGGGTGATTTGGCCATTAACCACATCATTCCTGCTTCGATTCGTTACCAAACTGAATTAGCCAGAAACGTTGAGAAGTTAATAAACATCAAAGCAGGTCCAGATACAACTAAGACGCAAATGGAAATGATCACAGAGATCAGTGGCCACGTTAACTCAATTACAAAGTTGGTTGATCAAATGATTGAAGCACGTAAGAAGGCGAATAAAATGGAGAACATCAGAGACCGTGCAATTAACTATTGCGATGATGTGAAACCATTCTTCGAACAAATCCGTGACCACGTTGATGCATTGGAAATGATCGTAGATGATGAGATCTGGCCAATGGCGAAGTATCGTGAGTTGGTTACGATTCGGTAGTGAATCTTAAAGCTTGAATCGTAATTCGAGATTCGTAATTCGAAAGTTGGGTAATTTGAAAAGGGTTGTCTTTGGACAGTTTTTTCGGATTATGGATTTTCGGGTTACGAATTTTTTTTTGTTGCTTTTCTTTTTTTGTTGGGGTGTTTTCTGCTTACAACACCCCAACAAAACAAATAGTGTAGTCAATTGCAACAATCCGGGGACCGTCGCCTGAAGGCGACGGCAATGAAGATATGGGATTGCTTTTATGATAGGTTGTCTGCATTTTATTTTGGTTGAGGTGAAGTCCACCTAATCAGTTGTTGTCTGCATTTAATTTTGGTCAAGGTGAAGTCACATCTTCATTGCTGTCGCCTTCAGGCGACGGTCCCTGGATTGTTGCTTATAAAAATAAAGTATGGATATTTTTCTAAGTCTAAAAAATAAGATGTTTTAGATTTAGCTTCTTTTAACAAATTTCAATTTCTAAAATGAACAAGAAGAAATTCCGCCAACATTCAACTAAAATCGAACATAAAGTGACGTCATTCCGTTCAAAGTTGAAATTCAAGCTTGTAAGTGCTTGTAATAGAGGACAAAAGTGTTAATACAGCGCTTCGTAATTTTCTTTGAAAAGGGCGTTAATACTTTTGTAATCATTAAAATTCTTATTTTCTTTGCTGTAGAGTGTACTCTTTGCTCAAACCAATCTAACCTAGGATGAAAATGAACTTTCGTTTACTTTTGACTGCAGCTTTTCTGTTTGCAGCTTCACTAACTTTTGCCCAACGCGGCCCAACTTATCAGGCTGATTTAGCATTCGACAAAGGTGATTATCATGATGCTGC
>JANOBV010000217.1:0-2085 GCA_031411835.1 Bacteroidota bacterium
CCTGATGGAAACGGTAAGTTAAGTAAACGTGATGGTGATCGTTTAGGATTTCCTGTATTCCCATTGAATTGGAACGATCCTGTTTCCGGTGAATTGTCATCGGGTTATAGAGAAAGAAATTATATTCCTGCAGCATTCAACAATATGCTTGCACTGTTAGGTTGGCATCCAAGTGGTGATCAGGAAATATTTTCAATGGAAGAATTGATTCACGATTTTTCATTAGAAAGAGTAAGCAAAAGCGGAGCGAAATTTGATCCGGAAAAAACAAAATGGTTCAATCAAGAATATTTACGTCATGAGCCAATTGAGAAATTAGTTTCACTTTTGAAACCGATGATCATTGAAACATACATGATAGCAGAAGGCGATAAACGATTGTCGAATGAGTATTTGTCGAAAGTTGTGAAGTTATTACTTGAACGAGTTCAATTTGAAAATGAGTTTGCAGAAAAGGGAAGTTACTTGTTCATTGCACCAACTCAATATGATCAGGAAATAATTTCTAAAAAATGGAAGCCGGGATTGGAGAATTTCTATAATGCACTTGCTGCAGAATACGGTAAAATGAATTCGTTCAGCACAACAGAGATTGACGCAAAGAATAAAGAAATCGCAGCAGCTAATCAGTTGAAGCCGGGAGAAATTTTGCAGTTATTGCGTTTGCTTGTCAGTGGTTCAGGAACAGGAGTTGATCTCTTAGGTATGATGGAATTATTGGGCAAAGAAGAAGTGATCACAAGATTAAATACAGGAGTAAATAAAATAATGCAGTCAGTGGCTGCGAAATCAGACCATTCAAAATAAAAATTAATTTAAATGGTCTGTTCCGAAGGAATCTTATAGCAAGTTGTTAATAAGTTTAATATAGAATAGTATAATATGTCAATCGAAAAAAGTCCAAACTTTCTCGAAGAGATCGTTGCGGAAGATGTGAAAAATGGAAAGCATGGCGGACGTGTACTCACACGTTTCCCGCCTGAGCCGAATGGATATTTACATATCGGCCATTCAAAATCTATTTGTCTTAATTTCGGTTTGGCACAACAGTTTGGTGGAAAAACAAATCTTCGTTTCGACGATACAAATCCGGTTACTGAAGATACAGAATATGTTGAGAGTATAAAAAATGATATTCGTTGGTTAGGATTTAATTGGGCAAATGAGTTTTATGCCTCCGATTATTTCGAACAACTATATGATTACGCATGTGAGTTGATAAAAAAAGGATTGGCTTATGTTGATGACTCAACGGCGGAGGAAATTGCTGCAATGAAAGGAACACCAACTGAGCCCGGGAAAAATAGTCCGTATCGTGATAGAAGCGTAGAAGAAAATCTGGATCTTTTCGCTCGTATGCGCGGAGGTGAATTCAAAGACGGCGATAAAACATTGCGTGCAAAAATTGACATGGCTTCGCCGAATATGCATTTTCGTGATCCGTTAATGTATCGTATTCGTCATGTGCATCATCATCGCACAGGTGATAAATGGTGTATCTATCCGATGTACGATTATGCACACGGTCAAAGTGATTCGATTGAAAACATTACTCACTCTATTTGTACACTCGAATTTGAAGTACATCGACCTGTTTACGAATGGTTCATAGAAAAACTAAATATTTTTCCAAGTCATCAGTATGAAATGGCGAGATTGAATCTCACATACACTGTGATGAGCAAACGTAAATTGCTTCAACTGGTAAATGAAAAACATGTGACAGGTTGGGATGATCCGCGTATGCCAACCCTGAGTGGTTATCGCCGTCGTGGTTACACACCGGAAAGTATCCGTGAATTCTGTGATCGCATTGGAGTTGCTCGTAGAGAGAACATGATTGACGTTGGATTGTTAGAATATTTCATTCGGGAAGACTTGAACAAGAATGCGAATCGAGTGATGGTAGTAACCGATCCCATCAAATTGATCATCAACAATTATCCGGAAGGACAAGTTGAAATGTTGCCGGGGGAAAATAATCCGGAAGCTGAAGACAAAGGCGGAATGCGTGAAATGCCATTTTCGAAAGAGTTATGGATAGAGCGCGACGATTTCATGGAAGAGCCGACAAAGAAATATTTC
>JANOBV010000218.1:0-19190 GCA_031411835.1 Bacteroidota bacterium
AAAAAGTGTTCTCTTCAACGATGAGAAAGTTTTTCTTCATCCATTCAAATCGAAAAAAACTGCACGTACAGAACGTAAAGGGAAGTATGAAGAAGTTCCGGTGGACGATTACAACAAAGACCTGTTCGACGAATTACGCAAACTACGACTTGGTTTAGCATCAGTAGAAAATGTTCCTTCGTATGTAATTTTCACAGACAAAACACTAGTAGAATTAAGCACATACATTCCAACACAACTAAGCGACCTAGAACATATCTCCGGATTCGGCGCAGTGAAGATCAGCAAGTATGGCGAAGAATTTATTTCTGCCATCAATGATTTCTGCAGAAGAACAAGTACACATTCTCGCATGAGTGAAATTTTACCTGCAGCTTCTGCTCCGAAAAAATCTTCCTCTTCCTCCTCTACTACATTTCTGCAAAGTCTGGAATTGTATCAACGGGGAATGTCTGTGGCTGAAATCGCACAAAGAAGAAATTTGAAAGAAGCAACAATTCATGATCACTTAATTCAATTTGTTCTAACCGGCGAATTGAACATTTTAAAATTTGTAACGAAAGAAAAATTAAAAACCATCGAAGAAAAAATCGAAGAACATGGAAATGTTAGTCTTACGCTTTTGAAAGAACAACTGGGCGATGATTTTTCATACCCGGAAATAAAAGCAGCTATTAACTATCGGCGGAAGCTACGCGAAGTAATGAAAAATGAAAAATGAAAAATATCTGTGCGATTTGTAAATATTTTCTTTGATTAAAATATTTACATCTGCATTATACCGAAATTCTAATTTCGAATTACAAATTTCGAATTACTTGATTAATGGAAAAATCTTGAATTTCAACTATGGCATGCTAATTACTACTTACCACTTGCCACTCACTAATAAAAATGAATCAAAAAGAAGAAATCCTCGACCGGCTCGACGAAGCCGGCTATCCGGAAAATGAATTCGCGCTGCAGTACGATGAATTCTTTACTGACATCGAAGACCAAGAAGTTATCGGTGTAAATATTCCATATAACAAACCATCGACAGAAGAATTTTATCAGGTGCTGCAACTCATTGCGGAATATCCTGAAGTAGAAGGAATTTATGTGCGAGTAGCTGATGCTGATTATCCGCAAGATTGGTTTTATACTGATACTGTTTACATCGTCGGCGAAATGCACACCGACCTAGTCCGCAAATTGACAGAACCGCTTTATCCGGATGAAGTAAACCCAGGATGGTTGTATGGATTCCCGACTAACTTGGAGAAGAAGTTGGAGAAGAAAAGAGTCATCAGCCTTTGGTGGGACTAAGGTCAGTGTGAAGTTTGGGTGTGGAGTGTGATTCCACTCCACACTTCGCACTACAAACCCAAACTCAAACTGAATTTAGTGTGTAGTTTCAGTTTGAGTGTGTAATGTGAACTTTCTACACACTTCACACTCAAACTCAAACTGTATTTAGTGTGGCCTAACTGCTCACTAAATCCAATTCGGATCAATTACATTTCCATCCAAAATAGTAAGTGCTACTTACCACTCACTACTCACCATTTTACCAACGAAATTTCCTTACCTTCACGGCCATGTCGTCACGAAAGAATATTGCGATTTTAGGGTCTACGGGAAGTATTGGAACGCAGGCTTTGGAAGTTATTCGGGAACAACATTCACATTTCAATGTGGAAGTGTTGACGAGTAATAGTAATGCTGCATTACTTATTAAACAAGCCGAAGAATTTCATCCGGAAGTTGTTGTGATTGCCGATGAAAGTAAGTTCGACGAAGTGCGTCAAGCTTTGCGTGAATTGCCAATCAAGGTTTATGCAGGACAAGAATCTCTTTCTGATGTTGCGCAATTATCTTCTATCGACATAGTACTTACGGCTCTTGTCGGTTACGCAGGATTGAAACCAACTCTGAAAGCGTTGGAAGCAAAAAAGAATATTGCGCTTGCGAATAAAGAAACACTTGTCGTTGCCGGTGAACTTGTAACTTCACTTGCGAAAAAAAATAATTGCAATATATTTCCTGTCGATTCGGAACATTCGGCGATTTTTCAATGCCTGGTTGGGGAAAGTGATAATCCGGTTGAGAAAATTTATCTGACTGCTTCCGGCGGACCATTCCGTGGACGAGATCGCGAATTTCTCTCTTCCGTTCGAAAAGAGCAAGCACTCAAACACCCAAATTGGGATATGGGCGCAAAAATCACAATTGACTCAGCCTCATTGATGAATAAAGGTTTGGAAATGATAGAAGCTCGATGGCTATTCGGCTTAGAACCGGAACAAATCGACGTAATCGTTCATCCTCAGAGCATTATACACAGTATCGCTCAATTTGAAGACGGTTCAATGAAGGCGCAAATGGGCCTTCCTGACATGAAATTGCCGATTCAATACGCTTTAGGCTATCCAAAACGTTTGAAATCGACCTTTCAACGCTTCGATTTTGTAAAATATCCGTCATTGACCTTCGAAACTCCTGATACAGAAACTTTCCGTAATCTTGCAATGGCAATGGAAGCCATGATAAAAGGCGGAAATATGCCGTGTATAGTGAATGCTGCAAATGAAATTGCCGTTGCAGCTTTCTTGAAAGATCAGATTGGCTTTTTAGAGATGAGCGATTTGATTGAAGACTGCATGAATAATATATCTTTCATCAAACAACCTTCTTATGAAGATTATGTAACGACTGACGAAGAAACGCGTAAAAAAGCACTCGAATTTTTATCGACGAATCCCATTCCTAAATTAAAATAATAATTAACGTAATCGGTTTAATCATTAACATAATCCGAAATCCCAAATCCGAATTCCGCAATCCTAATAAAATAACTTCTAAATAATTTCAATGTCAGCTTTAATAATGGCAGCTCAGCTTATTCTGGGCCTTTCAATACTAGTAACGCTTCACGAATTAGGTCACTACTTGGCTGCTCGTGCTTTTGGAATTCGCGTAGAAAAATTTTACTTGTTCTTCGATGCTTGGGGATTCAAATTCTTTAGCTTCAGAAAAGGCGATACAGAATACGGACTCGGCTGGTTACCCCTAGGCGGTTATGTAAAAATTGCCGGAATGATCGATGAGAGCATGGATAGCGAAGCATTGAAAGCTCCCGCTCAACCATGGGAATTCCGAAGTAAGCCTGCATGGCAACGTTTGATCGTCATGGTTGGCGGAGTTACAATGAATGTAATTCTCGGTGTTGCAATTTATACAATGACGTTGATCAAATTCGATAAAGAATATTTGAGCAATGACAATGTTACTGATGGAATTTATGCATACGATCTTGGACAAAAAATTGGTTTGCAAAATCATGATAAGATCGTTGCAATCGATGGCAAACAATTCGATCGTTTCAATGACCTTGTTTCTTCTCGTGTAATTCTAGGTTCAACGATCACAGTGTTGCGTGATGGAAAAGAAATTACGTTAACTGTTCCTGATGGTTTCTATCGCGAAACGATCAAAGCAGGAAAAGGAAGTTTCATCTCCCCATTTCAAGCTCACTTACAAGTTGACAGTATCATAAAAGATATGCCTGCATCGGCGGCAGGGTTGCAAATCAAAGATCAGATCGTTAGTGTGAATGGTATTCGTACTTTCTCAATGGAAGCTTGTCGTAAGATCATTAGCGAGAATAAAGGGAAACCGATCACATTGCAAATTGTTCGCGGTGCAGATACATCAATGATTCAACCTGTAGTAAATGATTCCGGCTTGATCGGAATTCGTTATCATACTGAAATGGGTAAATACGCTCTTACGAAATATTCATTTGGCTCAGCATTGAAATACGGAGCGAGTGATGCGAAAGAAGCCATCGTTTCCAACATCAAAGGACTGAAACAAATTTTCACAGGTAAAGAAAAAGCAAGTGATTCGCTTCAAGGTCCAATTGGAATTGCAACAATTTACGGTGGAGTTTGGGACTGGTATCGTTTCTGGACAATCACGGGATTGTTATCAATGGTGCTAGCATTTATGAATATCCTTCCGATCCCGGCTTTAGACGGCGGACACGTTGTGTTCTTAGTCATTGAAGCAATTACTAAACGAAAATTCTCCGATAAATTCATGGAGCGTGCACAAGTTACAGGAATGGTGATCTTGTTATCGTTAATGGTGTTCACAATTGGTAATGATATTTGGAAACATCTTCTGAATTAGTTCCGTAGTAAATAAGAAATAATTAAAGCCGCTCTCTTGTTGTGCGGCTTTTTTGTTATTAGAACTCACAAATACTTTATAGTACTAAAATTGGGCCTTAAACAATTTCACTTGAATTTTGTATATTTGACCAAATAGATTTTTATGACAGACTATAGAGAAATCATAGTAATTAATCCTGAAGTAAGGTTTGGTAAGCCGTGCATTAAAAATACACGTATTTCTGTTTATGATGTGTTAAGTTGGTTGGCATCCGGGATGGCTACAAAAGAAATTTTAAGTGACTACCCTGAACTATCAGAAAATGATATTCAAGCTTGTTTAGCTTATGCCGCTGACCGAGAACACAGAACTAGAGTTGCTTAAATGAAATTACTTTTTGACCAAAATATTTCCTTTCGAGTAATGCACAAACTACTTTCTCTTCTACTTCTGATATTCACAGTCCCTGCTTTCGCGCAAACTGCCGAAACACTTCCCGAAAAGAAAACGTCAGTCATGGTAATTCCATACATGCCGGCAATGCATTTGTCTGATGCAGATCAGGACATAGCAGAAGAATCGCAGATGGACATTGGTGAAGTTCGTTCTGAATTTCGTAAAGGCATTGTAAAGAAAATGAATCAGCGTTTTGTTGAAGTGTATGACGCACAGGTTCCGAATGAACGTTTTGTCGGTAACAACGATCGTGATATGGATATGATCTATCATTCGCTTGCATTCGAAGCCGACAGTACTTCACCAATGAAAGATCCAAAGAGGTTTGCTGTAAAAGATACAACGATCACCGGTAAGAAAACGAAGAAGAAAGAAGTCGACAAGACATACATTGATGCTATCCCAAGAGATCCCGATCTACTTCCAAGTTTTGCAAAAAAATACGACGTCGATTATTTTATCATGCTAAATGAATTCGACATCAAAACTCATTTTGAAGATTGTATTGATTTAGCTATGAAAATTTATCGCCGCGATTTGAAAATTCACTACACAATTTATAATAGCAAAGGCGAAAAATTGTATGGCGATGTTGCAGTGGTGCATTTCCCTTCGAATGAAAATCGTGTGGATAAGATCGTGGATGAGAATTTTGGGAAGATTGCAGATTATGTGTTTGAGTCGTTGAAGAAGGTGAAATCTTGAGTTGTTTTTAACACAGAGAGCACAAAGAAAAAATGGGAGTGCATTAAGAGTGCTCGTAAAAGGCACAGCATTAATTTTTACTTAAAGAAAAATGCTCCTGACATACAGTTGTCACTAACTCACTTTAGATTTGTACCTTAACCTTTTATAACAAACTAAATGAACAAGGCGGAGATCTTTGTTGGGGTGAGAATAGTTTAAGTTAAATCGATCCGATATTTTTTTCAATAGAATTTTTATAGCCATTTAACATCATTTAATGAAAGAAATGGTCTCAGAATTGTTCCCAATCAGGGAACTTTTTCGTATATTTGCCGTGTGAGAGTAATTGCAAAGCGGACACTTCGGACCTTTTGGAGTAAACACAAGAATTGTGAGGAGCAACAAAAAGCCTGGTTTAAAGAGGCCGAAGAAGCTCAATGGAGAGGGCCGAGTGATATTAAAATCGACTACCCTTCTGCTAGTTTTCTAAAAGATAACAGAGTAGTATTTAATGTCAAAGGGAACTCTTATAGATTAATTGTGAAAATAAACTTCAGTTACAAAATAGCTTGGATTCGGTTTGTTGGTACACATGCTGAATATGATAAAATTGATGCAAATAAAATTTAGACAACATGACTTGGAAGGTAATTAAGACAGAAAAAGATTATCAAAGGGCATTAAAAAGACTTGAAACTATTTTCGATTCTAAAAAGGGATCAAAGAATGGTGACGAGTTAGAACTGCTTTCGCTTTTGATTGATAATTTCGAGAAGGAGAAATTTCCAATCGATCTTCCCGATCCGATTGAAGCCATTAAATTTCGCATGGAACAATTGGGATATACTCAAAAAGATCTTACAGAAATAATTGGATTAAAAAGCCGGACGAGCGAGATTCTAAATAAGAAGCGAAAACTTACTCTTGAAATGATTCGCAAGTTACATGAAGTCCTAGGTATTCCGACGGAAGTGTTGGTGCGTTACTATTAATGTGCGATTTAAACAACTCAAAGCAATCGACACTCAACTCAATTATGTCAAATACCGATAGCATAAAAATCCCCAAATTAACTTTCCACTCTACAGGTGAATTAATAATCACACCAAGTTCTACTTCATCAAAAAAAGATTTTGATTTTTTTGAAGGCAAATGGAAGTTGAGAAATAAAAAACTAAAATCAAGACTGGAGAATTGTACTGAGTGGATCGAATTTGATTCGACACAGGAGATGTACAGAATATTAAATGGCATTGGCAACATCGATAATTTTCTGGCAACATTTGATGGACAACCTTTCGAGGGAATGACGATGCGACTTTTTAATCCGCAGACAAAATTGTGGAGTATTTACTGGGCAGATTCTAATGTCGGAAAATTGGATCCGCCTGTTGTTGGGTCGTTTGAAAATAGTATTGGACATTTTTTTACGAAAGATCTATTTAAAGGCAAACCAATTCTTGTTGTGTTTCGATGGGATGCTCGTGATAAAAATAAACCGGTTTGGAGTCAGGCGTCTTCGGGTGATAATGGTGAGAGTTGGGAGTGGAATTGGTATATGTTTATGGAGCGGATGTGATAGCGATTTGCTTTAAACACTTAGAACACAAATTCACAAAAGACCACGGAATTTGTTGCATGACATTCCGTGGTCTTTTGTGAACTTGTGTTCTAAGTGTTAAATTTTCATCTCCGATAAACCTTCACTCCCCCATCCGCATCAAAAACTTTCTCGCCAATTTCTTCTTTCCAACTTACCAGATATCCTTTGAAAGTTGAATCGACTTCGAATGTTTGTCCGAAGTACTTCGATTTGCATTCATAAGCAATGAGTAATGATGAAGCATATCCATCTCTTTCGGCATCGGGCTTTTTTATTGAAGCGATGTTCGAGTTTTGTGGAATTATTCTTTTCAGCTTTTCAATATCGTCGCGCAATTTTTCTTCCGGACGATAGAAAATTTTCATTGTTTCATTTGGAGATCTAAAGGCGTGATATAATTGGAGCGTGTTAACTTCTCTGTCGCCACACATAAGGACTTCTTTAGCCGGCCTCTTAATGCAAAATGTCAGAACCGGGATTATTATGATTAATCTGATTTTGCCGATTCTATTTGTAGGTATAGATTGACCAATGAAAAACACAGTCATCGGAATGAAGAGTAGTGTGCAGATCCAGATGTAACGTTCGTGGACGAGGATAAGACTGTAGCCAAAATATAGAGTGCAAATTACGAGTAATGAAATCTTGATCCACAGTGGAATTATTTCATATGATTTTTTTCTGATCAAATAAATGATAAGAAAGAAAATGAAAATCCATCCAAGTTGATTTCTGAAATCGTGAAAATATATACTTTGTAAATTTCTGTTCACTATACTTAGATAATATTTCGAATCACCGAATGGATCCAATGGAGTAAGTTGAATTTGCGATGCCGGGTCTTCCCAAGCTGAAATGGCAAAATCGTTTGCAGGTTTTAATAAACCATTCCCTAAAACAGGAAGTTGAACTTGCTTTCCGAGTGTCGGAGCAACTTCATAGGTAAAATTAAAATTCGCTGATTCGGAAATGGTGAACTTGCCGTACTTCACCGATAACAAAATGATCCAGGCGCCAACAATTGTTCCGAATGGCAAAAGAATTTTTTTCAACCTAATTTTTGGAATACGTTCGTCTTTCATCCAGATCACAAAACAGAAAAGGAAAATGAAGAGCGGCAAGCCGAATGATTTTGTTAAAAAAAGAAGTGCTCCCAATTTTCCGAGTGAACTTCCATCAGTTTGTTTATCGAGCCATCTTATTAATTCTATAATGAGTGAAAAAAGTATTCCGACAAATAACAGATCTGGAGATAGATTCAGCAATGAATAACTTACAATAAATGGAATGATCACAAATCCCAAAAAGCGTTTCAACTTGTCATCAACTTCTACGAACACTAAGAACATTAACCATTTTCGAATAACAAATATTCCAATAGCCATTTGCAAATATTTGAATGCAACAATTCCGTCATTGAAAAAATAAATAAATGGTGCGAGCAACCACGAAATGAGTGGACTCCAATAACCATTGATGGCGAGTGATAATCTTCCATCGAGAATGTGATGCGCAATGGAGATATATTGTAAACTGTCGGGGTTGTCGACATACCATTTCACATAAGGCATAATGCCTAGGCAAGCAAGAAGGTAAATGGCGATGATGAGGAGAAAGTCCTTTTTCATAGGAAGGGAGTCTGAACCGGGATTTAGCTGATTAGTGGATTTATGGATCTAGGTTTAGAAGAAGGCTCAGCGATCTTTGGTTACTTGAATTTCGATTCAAATTTAACCTTAGTTGACGATTTGGACGAAAATTAAGCAAATTAGTAGATTTTTAGGTACTAGAAGCAATTTAAATGTGACTTGTTCAAATTAAAATCCAATCCAGAGATCACGATCCAATAATCCAATAATCAGCTAAATCAACGTTCAGACTGCGGTTTTATACGTCCTATTTAATTACCTTTGCACTTCTAAAAAATCAAGATAATTACTATGAAATCTGAAACATTAACTGCTCAGGATTACGGCATTGCTGAAGTACTTAAAACCCTTGGAATTGAAAATGTAAATCGTGGCGCTTGTACGGGCACGGTTTGGTTAGATACTCAAGGCGAAGAAATCGAATCATATTCTTCTTCTGACGGAGCTTTGATTGGAAAGATCAGACAAGCAACAACGAATGACTACGAAGCTGTAATTGTAAAAGCTCAGGAAGCTTATAAAGTTTGGCGAATGATGCCGGCTCCTAAACGTGGCGAGATCGTTCGTCAGATGGGTGATCAGTTGCGTAAATATAAAGAACCTCTTGGAAAACTTGTTTCTTATGAAATGGGAAAAATTTATCAAGAAGGTTTAGGTGAAGTACAAGAGATGATTGATATCTGTGATTTTGCCGTTGGTCTATCGCGTCAGATGTATGGATTAACAATGCATAGCGAACGTCCGCGTCATCGTATGTATGAGCAATATCATCCGATTGGAATTGTCGGAGTAATTTCTGCTTTCAATTTCCCTGTTGCTGTTTGGGCATGGAACTCTATGCTAGCAATGGTTTGCGGTGACACAGTAGTTTGGAAACCTAGTTCGAAAGTGATGCTATGTGCTATTGCAGTTCACAATATTCTTGCAGATGTTCTTAAGAAGAATGATGTTCCTGAAGGTGTGATCAACTTAGTTGCAGGTGGATCAAAATATATTGGTGATAATTTCCTTGCTGATCATCGTGTGCCGCTTATCTCTGCAACAGGTTCTACTCGCGTTGGAAAACGTGTGGGGACAATTGTAGCTGAGCGTTTTGGTCGCTCGTTGTTGGAATTAGGTGGAAACAATGCTATCATTATTACTGAGAATGCAGATCTTGAAATGGCGCTTCGTGCTGTTGTTTTTGGTTCTGTTGGAACTGCAGGACAACGTTGTACATCGACTCGTCGTTTGATCATTCATGAATCAGTTTACGAAACATTCAAAGCGAAATTATTGAATTCATATAAACACATTCGCATTGGACATCCTTTAGATTCAAAAACACTGGTTGGTCCGCTTATCGACAAAGGTGCTGTGAAAGATTTTTCAGATGCAATTGTTCGTGTTCAGAATGAAGGCGGAAAAGTTATTTATGGCGGAGAAACATTACATGGCGATGGCTACGAAAGCGGATGTTATGTCCGTCCATGTATCGCTGAGGTATCAGGTAATTTACCGGTAGTGTGTGATGAAACATTTGCTCCACTACTTTACATGATGAAATATTCTACTCTTGATGAAGCGATAGAACTTCACAATGGTGTTCCGCAAGGATTATCGTCTGCTATCTTCTCTCGCAATATTCTAGAAACGGAAAAATTTCTTTCACATGAAGGAAGTGATTGCGGTATTGCAAACGTAAATATTGGAACCAGTGGTGCTGAGATCGGTGGTGCTTTCGGTGGTGAAAAAGAAACCGGCGGCGGACGTGAATCAGGAAGTGATGCTTGGAAAGTTTATATGCGTCGTCAGACGAATACGATCAACTACTCTACGGAGCTGCCGTTGGCGCAGGGGATTGTGTTTGATACTGGGGAGGAGATTGTGGGTTGATTGGAAATTTCATGCTCCGGTTTTTTTAAACACTGAGGGTACGGAGAAATAAAACATAGAGAACTTTAAATTTGAAAAGACCGGAGGCATTGATTGCTTTCGGTCTTTTTTATTCATTTACATTCTGACGAACCGATATGTCGTCCCTACGAGACTGGCGTTTCAACCATGTGCTTGTATTACAGGGATGTCGTCACTACGTGACTTGAGGGAGAAATCTTTTGCTTTTTTATACCGTATATTTGTTCTGAAAGTAAATTCGCTATGTATATGAAAAAGTGGTCGCTTATAATTTTATTAATTTCTACACAATCTGTCATTGCTCAACTCAAACCCGGCACCTGGCGTGGTGAATTGATCTTGCATGATACCATCTCGCTACCTTTCAATTTTGATGTGAAAGATAATATCGCTACAATTCACAATGTAGAAGAAAGAATTCCTGCAACGATTTCTGCGATGAAGAATGACAGCATACTAATTCGACTTCCGGATTTTGATGCGGAAATTCATGCGAGTAGTTTTGGAGATTTTCTTGTTGGCGAATTTTTTAATCTGTCGAGAAAAGAAAATAATATAATTTCATTTCGCGCTTCCGCCAATACTGCATATCGGTTTAGCGACAAACCAGAGAAGACTTCTATAAACATCACCGGGAAATGGAAAGCTAAATTTGATGGAGAAGATGATGAAAACAAATATTCTGTTGGCATTTTTAACCAAGAAGGAAATAGAGTAACGGGAACATTTCTGACTAATACCGGCGATTATCGTTTTCTAGAAGGTGAAATCTCCGGTAAACAACTTTCCCTTTCAGCATTTGATGGAGCACATTCGTTTTTATTTACTGCTGATATAACGAACAATGAAATCACGAATGGACATTTCTTTTCAGGACTACATTGGCATGACACGTGGAGCGCTGTGCGTGATTCGAGTTTTAATTTGCAGGACGAGCGATCGTTCTCTCACCTCAAAGAAGGTTATTCAAAACTTGAATTTACTTTTCCTGATGTGAATGGAAAAATGATTTCGCTTTCTGATAATGAATTCAAAAACAAAGTTGTCATCGTGCAGATCATGGGAAGTTGGTGTCCAAATTGTTTGGATGAAACACGATATCTTTCTAATTGGTACAATACAAATAAACCGAATGATGTTCGCATCATTGGACTTGACTATGAAAAAATAACGGACACTACAATTGCCTATAAGAACATCCGACGATTAATCGATCGATACAATGTCTCCTATCCGATCCTTTTCGGCGGAAGCTCGAATCGTGTGGAAGCGGGGAAAACATTGCCAATGTTGAGTCGAGTGTTTTCATTTCCAACTACAATCTATGTGAACAAAGATGGGACTGTTCGTGAGATTCACAGTGGGTTTAATGGTCCTGCGACGGGGGAATATTTTGAGGTATATAAGAGAGAGTTTGTGCATCTGATGGATGAGATGAGGAAACGTTGATGTTAGCATCACCTCAGATTGCGATATCATAGTAGTAGCGGCACCGATATGTCGTCCCTACGGGACTTGCAGGATGCAAGATGCTTCGGTTCTTCGTTACCGATATGCCGTCCCTACGGGACTTGTAGTTTGCTCTATGCTACTGCCGGTTTACCGATATGTCGTCCCTACGGGACTTGTAGTTTGCTCTACGCGACTGCCGGTTGTTACAGATATGCTGTCCCTACGGGACTTGCGGGATGCAAGATTTTTCGGTTCATCGTTATCAAGATGTCGTCCCTATGGGACTTTTGACTACTTCTTGAGTTGTGATATGACAATGCTTCAAGACGAGGATGAGCATATCGAACCTGTAAAACCGAAACTATCACCTGATGGTTTGATCCGAACTTTTTTATACTTTCGCATCGATGGCAAAAATAATCAGCGCACTACTCTACTACTTGATTCTTATTCCGATTTCTTTATTGCCGTTTCCGGTGATGTATCTTTTTTCGGATTTGTTTTTTGTGATTCTATATTACATTTTTCCGTACAGAAAAAAATTGGTGATGTCGAATTTGAAGCGGTCGATTCCGGAGAAATCAGAAAAGGAAATTGCACATATTACAAAAGAATTTTACAAGCATTTTTGTGACATCGTTTTTGAAACGTTGAAAGTTTTTACTGCATCTCAGCAAACTTTAAAGAACAGGGTAACTCTTGAAAATACAGAGATCCTTAAAAACTTTTACAAACAAGGTAAAAGTGTAATTGTTGTTACCGGACATTATGCAAATTGGGAATGGCCTGCTGTTACTCTTCCATTTCATTCGAATCATAAAGGTTCCGGGATTTATTCAACGCTGTCGAACAAATTCTTCGATAAAAAATTGCGCTCCACTCGCGCTCGTTTCGGAACACAACTTATGTCGACTCGAAATGTTCATGAATTTTTTGAAGCAACAAAGAATGAGCTTTACACTTATGGTTTCATCAACGATCAAAGTCCATCGAAACCTGAGAAAGGTCATTGGATGACTTTCCTTGGACAAGATACTTGCATGTTACTTGGCGCGGAAAAATATGCTTTGCTTTATAACTATCCCGTTATGTATGGAAAAATCACAAAGACTAAACGTGGACATTACAATTTATCATATGAACTGGTAACAGAAAATCCAGCCGCTGAAAAACCTTTCTTCATAACAGAAAAATGTGCGCATATAAATGAGAAATTAATTGTTGCTCAACCACAATTTTGGTTGTGGACACACCGCAGGTGGAAACACAAAAAATGATTTCAGATTTCGAAATGCGTATTTCGGACCTTAGGTAATTTGAAATCGAAAATCGAAAATTTCAAAGCTATCCTTAACAGCTGCTTTTATTTCGCAGTTTTTTGATTTTTGATCCATATAGCTATCGGGACTGATTTTTGAATTCTTTTAATCGCGGTCACCAACGTAGATAATCTTTCCGGTGAAATCGACATAGATCAATCGATTTTCATTCACGCCTCTGAGAACTTTATTTCCTATAATATCAATTGAGCGATAGGCGCAAGGAAGAATCAATGTTGCATTTTTTGTTAGCGCTCCGAAATTTCCCTCTTTTACGACGCTTATATAATTGCTTTGTGGGATTACATTGTCGTAAACAGTTTCAATAACAGAAGCACCGGTTGTATCAATTAATCCAAACATTCCTTTAAGTTTTACCTTAGCCATCCCGGCACTAAACGATTCAACCAAATCATATTTTGGCTGAAGTTTTATTTTTCCGGACATATCTGCATAACCCCATCTTTTATTCTTCATCACAGGAATTAATCCTTGTCCTGGCAAGCCATATTGTTCTACTCCCGGAAATGAAATAATAGTTCCGGATGTATCAGCAAGCAACGTTTTGTTTTTTTGACGTAAGAGCACATAGCCATTTGAGAACTTTCCTGTATTCATCAATGTAGAATTGAATTGATACTTTAATGGAATTTTCTCCAATCCTTGTTCATTAAGATATCCATATTTCCCATTCATTGATACAAGAGCAAGTCCATCGTTATAGTCTCCTATGTCGTCATAAATAAATGCAGCAATTGTATTCCCATTCATATCAATTACGCCCCACTTCTCATTATTAGAAGCTTTCAATCTAGTTTTACTTACTGCAATTAAATCATCATACGACGGTTCGATGATGAATTTTCCTAATGTGTTAATGAGCCCATGTTTCTCATTCACAGAGACGATTGCAAATCCATCACGAAAATCATTTGCTAGATCAAAAATGCATTCTGTTATCCGTTTTCCATACTTATTTATGTATCCTGATTTTTCATTTTTAACCCCAATGCAAATATCTTCTACGACATCACTTATTTCATCGTATTCCGGCTTAATCACATATTCACCTTTTCGGTTAATCATTCCATACAAACTATCCAATTGAACAATTGCATATCCATTCTGGAACGATTCAGCTTCAGAATAAATTAATGGCAAAACGATTTTTCCTGTCTTACCAATGAATCCACTTTTTCCATTCAGCGTAACAACAGCAAGACCTTCAGAAAATACTGTAGCTTCGTCATATTGTGGAGCAATTAATTCTAACCCTGATTCGTTAATATAACCCCATCTTTCATTTTTTTCAATTGGCAAAAAAGTATAGTTCTGCAATTTATAATCAGTCTCCATTTCTCCTACGAAAGGATAATCCGGATAACTTGATTTGAACGAATTAAAAGACGCTTCAGTAAATTCTTTTGTAGATAAAGAATATACTTGTCGCCATGAATCACCTGAATATTTTGATTCCGGATATTTTCTTGCAAAGGCAGCATAATCAGCAATGAGATTTTTAGCAGTACTTAATCTATATCGTTTTCTATCAGCTTCATCTTTATACGGACTTTCCGGAAATTTTGCAATGAAATTATCGTATGACGAAATTGTATTGTCTATTGTTTGTTCTTCGAAAAGTCGTTGTTGATATAATTCATTTGCACGAACAAACTCTTTTGCATCCGGATATGCTTTAGTGAAATTCAGATATGCAACAGAATTGTTTCCTTCTGATGCATCTCTAAATGCTGCTGCATTTCGAAGTTCAACAACATTATTCATTTCGGCACATGAACCAAAATCAATTAAGTAGTGTTCATATAGATTAACCGTGTCGATTTTATGAACGTATTCAAAATACTTTTCGCAAATGTATTCGGATAAATTCTGTATGGAAGAATCATTCACGCCAAACTCAGAATAATACTTTACAGCTTTCGGTTTTGCAGATTTCAAATTCAAATCTGAAATCAAAATATATTTTCTTGCGGAATCTAAATTATAGAAAGGATTATTTTCAACACTAAATATTTTACTTAAACCATAGGCAGCACCGGCAGGCCTTTTCTCTAAAGCCTTTTCAAAATATTCCTTTGCCTTGAAGTAATCATAGATTTTCAATCGCTCAAAGCCATCTTCTAGTTTGTCAGCCTTTACAGAACCAAAAATAAAAAATGCTATTAGCGCGAATACAATTTTAGCGTGTGATCTAAACATGGAGCAAAAATAGTATATTAGCAATAAAATACTATGTAATCCATCCGATAGTTAAGAACAGAAGTGATTTTTTATTATTTGAACAACTTTTCAGGAAGTATTTTTGGGAATCGCCCTTCATGACCTTGATAAAAACTTAAAATATTCTTTGAATCAACATCTTTATTTCCTATAGGAAAATATGGTTGGGAAATAAATACCTTTCTCTTTTTATAATCGAATGATGCTAAAAGCAAAGGCACATTAGCTTTCATTGCCATATAATAAAATCCGGTTTTCCATTCTTTTACATATTTTCTCGTTCCTTCAGGAGCTATTGCAATTGCAAATTCGTCATGATCATCAAAAATTGCGGCAACTGCATCAACCAAATTAGAATGTTTCGATCTATCCACCGGATAACCTCCAAGTTTTCTAAAAAGCCAACCAAACGGAAAACGAAATAATTCTTTCTTGCCAAGATATGAAGCTTTGAAACCTAGAATACTACGAACAGCAAGGCCAACTATAAAATCATAATTGCTGGTATGTGGAGCTACGACAATGATATACTTTTTCTCAGCAGGCATTGACCCGACAATGCTCCACTTCAATATTTTTTGAAAAATTAATTTATACAGAAATTTCATTATTCGAAGATTAATTTCACTTTGTACTTTTCAGCCATTTTTAAGATTTGGTCTTTACTTACTTCATGAACATTCTCATTGCCATGATAGTTTTCAACTGTGACTACATGTAATCTACAATCATACTTCTGAGCCAATTTAAAATAGGGTTCAAGTTCCCAATCAATTGTAAATGTATGATCCACAAAAACAATTTCATTTCCAGCCACAATTGCTTTCTCGGTATTTTCCTCACATGACTTGTATGCAAGATAATTTTTTGCATAATCGAATGAATAATTACCTGCTTCATCAGTAAAATAATCGTCGATAGAAAAAACAGGATGTTTCCCTTTTCCGGATAAAAGTTTGGCCAATGTTGTTTTACCGCTTCCCGGTAAGCCTCTAACTAAAACAAGATCTGTCTTCGATTTACTCATAGGTTCAATTCAATTCCTCAAATTAAGTCATTAACTTTGATATATGTAAGGATATCACAATTTCTTTTTAACTTAGGACTTGCAAATTATAGTTGATAGTTACGTGAAAGTATATTTGCGATCATATAAAATAATAAATTATGAAAATTACCATTTTACTAAGTTCTGTTCGAGATAGAAGATTAGCAGATACCGTTTTACAAAAAGTAATTAAGTTGATAGGCGATAAATTTGCAATAACAATCGTTGATCCGAAGGAATATGTTCTACCTCTATTGAATCTGCGTTACTTTGAAATGAAATCTCCGACAGAAGTATTTCAACGATTACACACTATTTTTTCTGAGACAGACGGTTTCCTAATTGTAACAGCAGAATATAATCACGGCATTCCACCTTCTTTAAAAAATATGCTCGATCATTTCGGTGAAGAATTCCGAAAGAAGGCATGTGGAATTATTTCATATTCAGATGGCGCTGTTGGAGGCGCAAGATCAGGAGAGCAATTGCGCCTTGTCTGTTCAACTTTAGGAATGCCCCCAATACCAACATCACCTGCTTGGGGAGTTGCGAATAAGGCAGGGACGCCTGAAGGAAAATCATTTGAAGATAATTTCGAACGTACATTTAATAGATTTATTCCGGAATTGTTGTGGTATACAGAAGCGTATATGAATCAACGAGCGAAGGATGCAACTGCAAAAAAGTAAATTTCAAGTAACTAGACACTTTTCTTTTCTTCTTCGAGAAGTTGCTCTTCTTTTTTGGTGAGCATTAATCCAAACATCATTGCAACAACTGACAACAAAACAGTTTGGATAACGACAGACTTGTTTATAAGTGGAATCGCTTGTTCAGGAACAATTGCAAGAAAAAGCAAAATAGTAATTAAACCACGCGGCGCAACATAAAGCAATGGCGAGATCGGCAGGCCTGCAATTTTTAGTGTGATCCATCTTACCACTAGAATACTAAAGACAATTGCTCCCGCTAAAGGTAATGATTCAATATTCAATATTTCATTTGGGTTCATTAGGAAACCAAAAAGGACAAAGAAAGTAGCTCTTACTATAAAAGTTGCCTCAATTGTCACCTCTTTAAATTTATCAACCTCTGTTTGTAGTTTTTCAGGTCGAAATTTTTCGAGCCATTTGAATCTTTTTAACTCGTCTATATTGCCAAGAAATATTCCAAACACTAAGATGAATATTAATCCGGGCAAATGAAATTCCTTGGATATTGCATAGATCAATATTACAAATAAAATAATTGGAGTAAATGTTACATGATGCCTAATTCGACTTAACAAAAATGAAAGTCCAAGTACAGAAACAAATGAAACCACAACAATTATTAAAATTTGAATTCCGAATACTCCAAACGATTCTCCGTCAATATATTTATTGAAGGCAATAAAGTTGAAAAAGAGAACGCCAAATATATCTGACAAACTTGATTCATAAACAACAAATTCTTTTTTCTCATTCGAAAGACCTCTTACACTTGGAATGGCTATTGCACTGCTGATCACACAAAACGGAATTACATTTATTAGATTCAATCTGAAATCCCCATGATTTAAAAATTGCATGAGAAATGCTAAACCAAATGCAAGGATCAATAATGGAATTAATGCTATAAAAATCGATTTCTTTATTAACGGAATTTTCGATCGGTTAATTTCAAGATCAAGCGAGCCTTCAAGCACTATTAAGTTCAAGCCAATGGTTCCGAGAACCGGTAAAAATGGATTCAAGTCCGGAATTAAAATATTGAATGAGATAGCAACGTATCTCACTACACTTCCTAAAAGCAACAGTAAAATTACAGATGGTATTTTCGTAAATGTCGCACTCACATCGAATGCATACGCCAATAAAAGTAAAGCACAAATTATAATGGTAATGATCATTTTCCCTTTGTTAAGTAATTTCTCTTTTGTAAATATAAAACAAAAGCGGACACAGTTTAATACTATGTCCGCTTTCAAATTTTATTTTATATTTAGTTAATTATCAATTTCCCGTTCCCAATCATAAGATTATTTGAAATAATTTTAAATACGTAAATTCCTGATTGCAAATTTCCTCTTTCGATTACTGCTGAATTATTGATCATTTTTGCTTTACCAACTTCCTTTCCGAGTAGATCATAAACAAAGACTTCTGTATCGAAAAAACCATCTATTTTTTCATTGATAGAAATAGTAGTGGTATATTGAAAAGGATTTGGTGATGAATTAATTGAAACCCGATGTTGGATTTCATTTACTCCAACTGTAATATCAAGCGCCCATAATTCTTGTGAATGGACATTGTCAACTGCAGCGAAAAACAATCTATTGTTAACTTGTGTAAAACTTGTAGGAGACGAAGATAAAATTCCCGGATTAATATTGTAAACCATATTTGTTCCTGCTTCAGTTCCATCTGTAACCCACAATTCTTCGCCATTCACATTGTCATCGGCTGCGAAATAGATCAGCCCATTTGCATATTTGAATCGGCTAGCAAAAGTGAAATCATTTGCGCCGGGATAAATATCTTTCAACATGTATGTTCCTGCATTCGTTCCATCGCTTACCCAAGGCTCTCTTCCATTCACGCCATCTGATGCATTGAAATATAATTTTCCATTTACTGCCGCTAAATTTGCCGGTGGAAGTCCTGCAGTACTAATTATTTTCACAAGCACAGTACCTG
>JANOBV010000219.1:0-11062 GCA_031411835.1 Bacteroidota bacterium
AAGGTCGGTCAGCATTTCCGTACAATGCTTTTAAAACATGTGAACCTGCATTACTACCGCTGCTACAGGCAGAACCTCCGGAGCATGCAATACCTGCTATATCCATGTTGAATAATAACATTTCAGAATTTTCAGTTGGAGGAAACGCAACATTAAGAACAGTGTATAGACTATTTCCTAACGTATCACCATTGAATTCTAATCCCGGAATATTATTTTTCAGCTTATCCGCCATGTATGTTTTTAATTCCTGAATATGTTTTTGGTGAGCATCCAGATCATGATAAGCGATTTCAAGTGCTTTCGATAATCCAACAATACCATAAACATTTTCAGTTCCGCCACGCATATTTCTTTCTTGTGCGCCACCAAATATAAATGGACTGATTTTTACTTTATTATTGATGTATAGGAATCCTACGCCTTTTGGTCCATGAAACTTGTGAGCAGCGCATGTAATAAAATGCACTTTAATAGTTTTTAGATCAAATCCATAATGAGCCATTGTTTGCACAGTATCGGAATGGAAAATTGCATTATACTTCTCGCAAATTTCACCAACTTCTTCTATTGGTAATAAATTTCCAAGTTCATTATTTGCATGCATTAAACTAACTAGTGTTTTTTCATTCGAGTTTTTCAGGAGTTCTTCTAAATGATTCAAATCAATGTGCCCATTATCAGTTAGGTTAACAAAACTCAATTTTATCTTTCCTTCTTTCTCAAGTACTTCAAGAGTATGCAACACTGCATGATGTTCTATCTTTGAAGTGATGGCATGTTTAACACCAAGATCACGAACAGAACAAAAGATTGCAGTATTGTTCGCCTCTGTACCACCACTAGTGAAGAAAACTTCAGCCGGTGCAACATTCAATTGTTTAGCGACATTCTTTCTTGCATTTTCAATTGCAGTCTTTACCTCTCTACCCCAAGTATGAATAGAAGACGGGTTACCAAATTGATTCTGCATAACAGGAATCATAGCATTGACAACTTCCGGATCCATAGGAGTTGTAGCAGCATTGTCGAGGTAAATTTTCATAGAGATGTATTGTAGCAATTAATTTTTCATTGTTTTCTCGTTGATCATATCTTTGATGTCAAAGATAATTTTCTCGGCTAAATTTTGCGCAGTAGTTTGCGACTGGCTTTCAGCATAGATACGAATGATTGGCTCGGTGTTACTTTTACGTAAATGAACCCATTCACGATCAAATTCAATTTTCACACCGTCAATTGTATTGATAGGCTGACGCTGATATTTTTTTTGAATGCCTTCAAGAATTTTATCGACATTGATCTCGGCAGTCAATTCAATTTTATTTTTAGAAATATAATAATTCGGATACGTTGCTCTAAGCATAGAAGCATTCTTTCCATATTTCGCAAGGTGTGTCAAGAATAGAGCAATCCCAACTAATGCATCACGGCCATAGTGAAGTTCAGGGTAAATAATTCCGCCATTTCCTTCACCACCAATAACTGCATCATTCGCTTTCATAGCTTCCACTACATTCACTTCACCAACAGCAGCAGCAAAATATTTACCACCGGCTTTTTCTGTAACATCACGAAGAGCTCTTGTTGAAGATAAATTTGAAACTGTATTTCCTTTTTTATTTTTCAATACATAATCAGCAACAGCAACCAAAGTATATTCTTCACCGAACATCTCACCGTCTTCACAAACTAGAGCTAAACGATCTACATCAGGATCTACAACAATTCCTAAGTGCGCATTTTTCTTTTTTACTTCTTTGGCGATATCACCAAGGTGTTCAGGAAGAGGTTCAGGATTATGTGGGAATTGTCCATTCGGTTCGCAATATAATTCAACAATATCATCGACACCCAGTGCACGAAGAAGAGCAGGGACAACAATACCACCGGAAGAGTTTACGCAATCAATTACGATTCGAAAATTTTTTGCTTTGATCGCACTTACATCTACCAACGGTAAAGCAAGGATCATTTCAATGTGCTTGTGATGATAATTCGGTTCACTTACAAATCTTCCAAGCTTATTTACATCAGCAAAGACAAAGTCATCTTCATTTGCTAATCGTAAAACTTCTGCTCCATCTTCTGCTGAAATGAATTCACCTTTTTCATTAAGCAATTTTAATGCATTCCATTGTTTTGGATTATGCGATGCTGTTAAAATAATTCCGCCATCACATGACATTTCAGTCACTGCGATTTCTACAGTTGGTGTAGTTGACAGACCAAGATATATAACATCAATGCCTAATCCCTTCAATGTTCCTGCAACGAGATTCTGCACCATCTCACCTGAGATCCTTGCATCACGTCCGATCGCAACGACAGGTTTTTTTGTGAATGTTTTTCTACGCAACATCCATGTTCCGTATGCTGCTGTATATTTTACGATATCTACCGGTGTAAGACCATCGCCGGGTTTGCCGCCAATTGTTCCTCTAATTCCGGAAATTGATTTTATGAGTGCCAAAGTATGGGTTTTAATTTCGGCAAAGATAAGGGTTTTTTAAGCATTTTTAAGCGTTTTCAGCTATCAAAAAGATGAATTTATTAACCCTTTCTATTAGGGCTTTTCACTCTCAAAATCAACAAAATGACTATAGTTCTAGCGAATAACGAATATTGAATGGTGAATAATGAAGAATTCATTCCGATAGCTATCGGAATTCATTTTTCATTTTTCACACATCGTTATCATCGGTCCAACCATTTTTTAAAATCCCCGACTCTTTCCCTGCTAACAATACTATTTTCATCATTTAGGTATTCACTTGAAATTTTCAGCCTGCTATTCAAATGTGGGAAAATTTTTTGAATAGCATCAAATCTCATAATTACTTTTCGACTTATCCTGAAGAAATATTCCGGGTCTAACAAAGTCTCCAATGTATCCAAACTTTGATCCAATGCAAAGCGCTTTCCATCTTTATTCACCAAAATAACAATACCATCTTCTGCAATTAAAAAGGAAATATCTTCAACTGGGACTGATAAAATTTGTTCACCTGAACGGACAAGGAATCTGTTTTTATAATTTCGATTGATAATACTGTATACGTCTTCTAATTTTCCAAATTGTTCTGTAAGGTTTTTAGAATTAAGTGTCTTAAATTTATCAATAGCATTTTTCAATTCCATCTTACCAATAGGCTTTAACAAATAATCAATACTGTTGAATTTAAAAGCTTTGATTGCATATTCATCGAAGGCAGTTGTGAAAATTATTGGTGCTGTATCCTTTACCGTCGTAAAAATATCAAAACTAATTCCATCAGCAAGGTGAATATCCATAAAAATCAAATCAACTTTCATACCTGATTCAAGAAAAGCAATAGTACGTTTAACTGATTCTGATATGTGAACAATTTCAAAAGTCGGTTCAATTTTACCAAGCAAATTTGATAAATGCTCAGCAGATAATTTCTCGTCTTCAACAATTAATACTTTCATTCGGATATAAGTTAAGAATGACTAGCCTTTTTTAAATTGTCTATTAAAATTCTAACACCTTCTTTAGGTGTTGTTGCTATTATTCCAAAGCGCTTCTCAAATTTAGAACTGTCAAATATATAATCTTGTTCATATTGATAATTCATCTCGGGAAACTCTTTCATTATTGGAATAAATAAACCCAGTATTTTTATCATCCAAACAGGAATTGTTTGAATCTTGGCCTCTACCTTCATTTCATTTGCAATTAATTGTATCCATTGAAGGTTTGTTAATTTCTCTTTTGTTGTTGGTACATGCCACACTTGATTAAAAGCATCAATTGTATTTCCCAGCAAAGCTGTTGCTTTAGCTGCATCAGGAGTAAAAGTATAGGTGTGAATTTTGTTGATATTGCCGAATGCCTGTGCTTTTTTTCCTTTTATAAAATTATCGACAACCATTAAACCTAATGCGCTACTTTTATTTTCTGGCCCGTAAAAATCTGCTGATCTGACAATAAGTGCTGTAAGATTATTATTCTTCACTTCATTCATAATCATTTCGTGCACTTGTTGCCTTACCATTCCTTTTTTGCTTGGAGCATGAATAGGTGAAGATTCAATCATATGTGGTATTGCCGATTTATCATACAAATACACATTATCGAAAAAAACAAGTTTAGTATTATGGGTTTTACATGCATTAACAACAGCTTCTATAAACGATGGCCATGTTTTTTGCCAAACACTTAATTTATACTCAAAGCCAACAACAACATAAACTACTTCGCTTCCTGCTATTGCCTTGTCAATTTGACTCAGATCATTTAAATCAATCGGCCAAAGTTCATCTGTTTCGTTTATTTTTTTTGGATTTCTACTTACCAACCTTATCTGATTAGTAAACTTTTTTAATTCTTTGGCTAAAGGTATTCCAATTGCTCCACCTGATCCCAGTATTGTTTGCATAATGATTGGTTAAATTTTAAAATATTATTAAATGATATATGTCAATGTTTGAGATTAATAATTAATTAAAATCCATGTTGAGAATTGGAATTTTAACAACGAACTCATTATTTCCACTTTCAATATTGACAGGTTCGTCTGTAAAATATGAATAACGGGCTATAATATTCTTTAACCCGGTTTTAGAACTTTCTACAAAACCTTTACGTAACTGAATCGGATTAGAAACCACAAGATAATTTCCTTGAACAAATAATTTTACAGTTAAAGGTAATTCTTCCGAAATCTCATTGTGTTTGATTGCATTTTCTATCAATAATTGCAAAGCCATTGGAGCAATGAACTTTTCCGCTTCAGAAGGAGAAACCTTTATCTCAAATTTAATATTTTCTCCAAATCGGATCTTTAATAGAAAACAATACGATTCTATGAATTTCAACTCAGTATTCAGATCAACAAGTTCTTTCTCCTTATTCTCTAGAACATACCGATAGACTTTAGACAGCTGGTCAATGAAATCAACTGCTTTGTCTTGGTCTTTGTAAACCAATGACGATAAGACTGAAAGATTATTAAATAAAAAATGCGGGTTAATCTGACTTCTAAGATTTTCTAGTTGCGCCTGTAAACTTTCCTTTTTATGCAATTCAATTTCGACAAGTGATAATTTCAATCGATTAAAAAAATGCACGCTGATTTGTATTGTAACCAGAATTATCGTGATCAATACACCCACGATTAATGAAGCAGAAACAATTGCAGATGATTTGTCTTCCGGAATTTTACAGAGAAAATAATTATAACCTAACAATAATAAATAAATCGTACTCGCACTATATACCAATGTTATTACCGCTTGTACTGAAGCTCTTTTAAGAGGAGAAATCTCCCAGGGTAGTTTTATGTTCATGTACTTATCAATCCTGAAACTCCCTTCCCATACGCATATTGTAATGAAAATTGAAGTCAAATAGCCAAGAACAGGATTATACGATTGATCAGGTTTTGAGATCTGCCCTAATAATAATTGAATGATGACACCAACGATCACCATATAAAAATATCTGCTTCTAAATATTCTTTTCACAAAACCAGAGTTTAATTTTAAAAGAGAATTCTATAATTTACCATCGGAAAAAATCCAAGTTGATATTCCGTTTGAATAGCTTTCGTTGTTGGATTATATACTTGCTGAAATACATTTTTTGTATCCAGAATATTTTGAATATCCAGTGTCCATTCTTGAGTGACTTTTTTTCCATTAAGTTTAAATCCGAATTTTATATCGAGCCTAGAATAATCGCTATACTTGTTTTCATAAGCATGTGAATAATTATATTGCACCTCATCACTTGAAATAGATGCATCTAAGTTGATTGGAACATACCTCTTACCTCCTGCCATCGTAAACTTACTATTTAAAGTGAGAACTTTTCTCTTATTAGGATCAAGATTAAATTCGGCTCCGACCAATAAATTTAAGGTGTAATTTCCATTAAAAGCAGAATTCCTTTCTATTCCATCGCTCCCTTTATACTTTGAATCAAAAACAGAAGTTGTTAAAAGGAAATAATACTTCTTTGAGAAGAATTTTTCAAGAGTGAACTCAATTCCGGTATTTTTTCCTGTACCGTTATTTACCAAACTATCCTCATTTGGTGAAACATAGTCAGCACCTATATTTAAAGTCGAGAACGTACTTTGAGCTGTTTCAACGGGAACATTTGTCAAGTCCTGATAATAGGCTTCAACCTTGATTCTCCAGTTGTCGGATAATTGATTATCGTACGCAATTACATAATGATTACTATGTGTTAAGTCCATTTCTTTATTTGTACTCTTGTAAGTATTATCAGCCAATTCTGTTTCAAAGAAATAGAGACTCATCTTTTGGATCTGACTATGCATACCAGTTGCAGCACTTAGAAATTGATTGCTTGAAAAATTCCATTTCAATCCCAACCTCGGTTCTATAGCAGAAGTATTGTTGAATAAAAAAATTTGATAGTGTACACCGGAATTTAAAGTAAGCTTATCTGAAAATCTATGTTGCCAATTGACATAACTCTGAATTAAAGAACTAGTTCCGGAAAAATCAGTCAGCACACGATAATAATTAGAATTCTCCAGAACACTGTCCGCATAATTAAAATGGATAATATCAGTAATAAATCCAATGCTCATAGTATTCTTTGAAGAAAACTTTTTATTCAGATTATAAGAGATTGAATATTTATTTTCGGACGAATTGTTACCATAACGTTGGACCTTGCTTTCTTTGCTATTATAAAGACTATCGACTGAAACAATATTTTCTGTTCCGGAAGCTGCAAAATAAATCGTTTGACTTGTATTTTCGTTAAAGAAGATCTTGTGAGTAAGTCCAACCACACCCATGTTAGAGCGAAAATAAGTATCTTCTGCAAAACCACTAACTGTAAAGTCACCTTCTTTTTTATCTTTATCTAAAAGTTCGATATAACTTTTTCCGCCGATACCAAATAAGGAAAATCTTCCATACTTAATCCCTGTTGGAATATCAATTTTAAATGATAGATCTTGATATTGCGGAATAGAACTATAACCAAATCGAATTCCTAAATCGCTCAATAAACCAAGTGTTGAATATCTATAATTCGCCAGATAAGATGCTTTTTTATTTTTTCCGATCGGTCCTTCAGCTCCTAGTTCGAAACCATTGAAGCCGATCTGTCCTACGAATTCGCTTTTCTCATTATTTCCATGTCGCATTTTCAGATCAAATGCACCACTAATTACATTTCCATATTCTGCAGGAAATGCACCAGTCATAAAATCTGAGTTATCGAGTAGATTATTATTTAATATACTAACCGGTCCTCCCGTTGTTCCTAATGAACCAAAATGATTTGGATTGGGAATATTAACGCCATCAAGTCTCCACAATAATCCCGTTGGACTATTACCTCTGATCACAATATCATTTCTTGAATCACTTGATACAGATACACCTGCAAAGTTCATTGCCATTCTTGAAGGATCTCCAAGTGACCCTGCATATCGTTTTGTTTCTTCGAGTGAAAATGATCGCGCACTTACTGTCGACATTTCATTTATTGCAACACGTTTATCGTAACCGGCAGAAATTACAACTTCTTTTAAATTGTTGACCTGTTCTTCCATTTCAAAATTAACGACAAGTTCCTTTCCTGAATCCAAAATTAAATTACGAATAACAACCTGAGAATAGCCCATAAGCATTGCTTTGATTGATACCCTACCAATTGGTACACCTTTGATAAGGAATTGACCATCGATATCTGTCATTGCACCAATCGTTTTGGTCGAATCTAAAATTACGACAGAAACACCGGGAATCGGTGAATGAGATTGCTTATCAATTATTACTCCTCGTAAATTTTGTGTGCTTATCTGTGCTGATGAAATTTTAAAGAAAAACAACATCACTGATATTAGAATAAAAAATGGTCCTCTTTGCATAGCATTAATTTTGATGCAAGATTAACTACGAAAAAGTGTTCGACAAAGGCTATTCTTATGAACTGTTGATTTTACTTCATGAGTTGTAAAATCATTGGTTATTTTTTCTTTATAAAAATATATCCGCCTAAAGTTGCTCCCCAAACTTGTTCATCTTTATCGTTATAACCTCGATCCCAACTGTGCAATTCTCTAGGCAATACGGTAACTTCAGAAGTAGCATAGTTTGCACCCGATCGATCGCTTGGACATTTTTTTCCTTCTGTACTTCCGCTAAATTTTTTCTTATTTATTTGTGTCAGAGTCACAGCACATCCTTCTCTTGTTATCAATGAATCAGACGATATCGTTTTCTCTAAAAGTTCAGGTTGGTGTGTAAAGCGTAAAGGTTGATTCATTGTAAAAACTTCACTTGTAAAAATTCCTTTTACCGGCTCACTTAAATGATACACTCTTTGACGATACGGCTTGTCTAAATATTCTGCTACAGCTTGTTCAACATAAAACCAATATCCATCAGATCTGTTTTTCCATATTCTGACAATCTGTAAGCGTATATCAAAGTAGTTCGCAGTATCCGTTTTGTGTTGGGCTTCGCTGGAATATGATCCAGCCATGTATTCAGTCAATTTTTTAAGCTCAGGTGATTGAGCAAAAGAAAAATTGATAACGAAAAATAGTGCGATTGAAAACAGTGCTTTCATAGAGTAGTTAATTATGTATGCGAAGTTATAATATGAAATCAAAATATAAAAAAAGAGCACAAAAAAAAGAGGGTTGTCGATCAAGATCAACAACCCCCTAAGTTTTTTGGTTTTCTAATTATGCAAGCTTTACGTTGACAGCATTCAAGCCTTTTTTACCGTCTTGAACGTCAAACGTTACGTTATCATTCTCGCGAATTTTTTGTGTTAGACCTGTTACGTGAACAAAAATTTCTTGTCCATTTTCGTCTTTAATAAATCCGAAACCTTTTTGCTCGTTGAAGAATTTTACTACTCCGTTTTTCATTGTTTTTTAATTTAATTGGTTATTAGTTGTTATTGGGTTTGTTATCTTAAGAATATGGATGAGACTTTACAATCTCGATATTTTTTTTGATCAGTTTATTTATGTCTCGAATATATGAAACTTCTTCTTGTGCGCAAAATGATAATGCAATTCCTTCACTTCCCGCTCTTCCTGTTCTGCCGATACGGTGAACATAAGTTTCAGCTTGCTCTGGAATTTCGTAGTTGATTACGTGTGACAATTTGTCCACATCAATACCACGTGAAGCGATATCAGTTGCTACTAATATGCGGATTGAACGATTTTTGAAGCCTTTTAGTGCTCTCTCACGAGCGCCTTGCGACTTTTCACCATGAATAGCTTCTGCTTTAATTCCTTCTTTGTTCAGGTCTTTTGCAACACGATCCGCACCTCTTTTAGTACGTGTAAAAACTAAAGCATGCTCAATATTATCATTATTGAGTACGTGCTTTAATAGATTACGTTTATCTTCTTTTTTCACGTAATACACTGTTTGTTTAACAGTTTCCGCTGTTGAAGAAACAGGTGTAACTGAAACGTGCGAAGGTTGACGTAAAATTGAATTTGCTAATGTCTTCACTTCCGGAGAAACGGTTGCTGAGAAGAACATCGTTTGACGCTCCTTAGGCAACTTAGCGATAATTTTCTTGATGTCGTTTATGAAACCCATGTCAAGCATACGATCAGCTTCATCCAAAACGAAATATTCAACCGTATTTAATTTGATATGTCCTTGATTGATTAAATCAAGAAGACGACCAGGAGTTGCTACTAGAATATCAACGCCATTTCTGATTGTAGATACCTGAGAAACCTGAGAAACACCACCGAAAACTACAGCGCTGTTCAATTTATAATTAGAACCATAAGTTCTGAAACTATCATAGATCTGAGAAGCTAATTCACGTGTTGGCGCAAGCACTAATGCTTTTATTGTACGCTTTTGAGAAATGTCTTGTTTGTCGTGAAGAAATTGAATTATTGGAAGCGCAAATGCTGCTGTCTTTCCAGTTCCTGTCTGTGCACATCCGAAAATATCTTTTCTCTCTAATATAAGAGGAATCGATTGTAATTGAATTGGTGTTGGAGTAAGATACCCTTTTGTAATCAATGCTTCAACCAAGGGTTGATTGAGGCCTAATTTTGTAAATGTCATTAATTATTAATAAGAATTTGTTTTTCCTCGAACTATCATAGTTAAAAATCCAAGGTTGAACGACTAAGAAAAATGTGAAAACTCGACTTGTGATTTAATGAAATTACAAACTACGCGGAATACAATCTTCTTGAGAAGTCCACAAATGTACGACTATTATTAAGGCAATTGCAAATTTTTTTTGATTTTTCTCTTCTAAATTGGCTATAAATCAATTCGTTAGAAGTAATCGACTGCTTTTCAACAGTTTAGTGAGTAGTAATTGGTAAGTGGTGAGTAGCAATACTTACTTAGTTTTATGGTAATTCCTTAAAATCAACTTTTTAAATTAGAAAAAGTAATTGCAAACTAGTATCCCTTGCTAATTACCACTTACCAATTACTACTCACTCATTTACTACTCACTAAAAAATAAACTAAACTTGTACCTCGTTTGATTGTTAGTCCAACTGATGCTAGATCCGCAAAAAATAATTGAAGTAACCAACCTTGTAAAAAACTACGGCAAATTCAGAGCAGTCGATAATGTTTCATTCGATGTTTATCAAGGTGATGTATTTGGGTTTCTTGGTCCAAACGGTGCCGGAAAAAGTACTACTATTAGAACGATGCTCTCCTTGATCAGTGCAACTTCGGGTGAAATTAAAATTTTTGGGAAAGAACTAAATGCAAATCGACGAGAGATTCTTTCTGAAATCGGATGTATAGTTGAGAAGCCTGATTTTTACAGGTACTTATCGGCACAAAAAAATCTAGAGATCTTCGCCAGAATTTCAGGGAAAGAAGTTTCTAAAAACAAAATATATGAAGTTCTTGAATTCGTCGGACTGAAAGGTCGTGAGAAAGATAAAGTGCTCGGATATTCGCATGGTATGCGACAGAGATTGGGAATTGCACAGACATTGATCCATGATCCAAAACTTATTATTCTCGACGAACCAACTACAGGACTTGATCCGCAGGGAATAATTGACATTCGTAATTTGATTCT
>JANOBV010000220.1:0-1486 GCA_031411835.1 Bacteroidota bacterium
AAGGAATTTACATAGTAAGTGTTTCAAATGAAAATGGAAATTTTGAAACTAAGCGATTAGTAATTGAATAAATAGAAACTTAAATTTAACCCACTTTAAAGGGCGGCAAATTAATTGCCGCCCTTTTTATTATTCGCCTCTATGACACATTTCTTTGTATGCACAATACGTACAGCGACTTTCATCTTCTGTTTGAGTAAATGGAATACTTGGATCAAAAATTTTCTGAATCAACTCCTTCAAATTATTTTCAAATTGTCCAAATTGTTCTGATGAAAATGGTTCACCGTTATTCAACATCCAAATTCCTTCTTTCATTGATTTCAAAGCCATCAATCCTGAACTGATTTGTCTGCCCGGAATAGTAAGGTTTGTCAAATATGCATAATACATCGCTTGAAATTGCTCCTTATATGCCATATCATTGAAGTAGTCTTCAATCGCTGCCGGTTTGCGCTTCTCTACTTTTCCTGTCTTATAATCAACGATACGAAGTAATTGATCCTTCTCATCGACTCTATCAATAATTCCAAAAAGTTTGACCATCTTTCCTTTTTCAAATTGAAATAAATTAGACACATCTTTTTCCAATTGAAGAATTGTGAAAGGCAAATAGGTTTGATCAACTTCTAAAATTCTCGCGACAAGTTTCCGAATTACATTCCGAAGAAGAATATTCTTACCTTCTAATTGGTCGATTGCCAGAAACTCTTCATGGATCGCTTGATCAACTAGATCATCGATCTTCCTGTGTAGTCCTTTGAGAATTGCTTCATCAATACCATGCAAATTAGAATAGATAAGTTGCATAGCTTTATGTAATACTTTTCCGAAGGTTGCAGCTTCCATGCTTTCCTCCTGTTCTTCGATCTCAGAAAGACCAGCTATGTATCGAAAGTAAAATCGCAACGAACAAGCCATATAAGATTGAAGTCCGGAAGCGCTGAGTTTTGCTTTGGGCTCGGTTCCTAAATCAGAAGAATAACGTTCCAATTCTTTGAGTACAGCTTCTGATTTTTCAATTATAATTTCTGAAACTTTTTCTTTTATGATAGGAGTTGTAATTACTTTTTTTATTATTGAAATCGACTCCGGATATTTTGATTTTAATTCATGTTCGATCTGCAATAAAAACCTCGAACGTTCACCAGCTGTTAGTGCTCTAGGTTCCGTATTGTAAAGCAGAAAAATATTTTTCGCTCTTTGCAACAATCTATAAAAGTGAAAAGCAGAAACAGCATGTTGCTCTTCAAACGTTGGCAATCCAAATGCTTTTCTAATATTAAATGGAATGAAAGATGGTGAATTTCCTGCAGCCGGAAGAACATCTTCATTCACAGAAAGTAAGATCACATTTTCAAAATCCAAGACACGTGTTTCCAAGAAGCCCATTACTTGAAGTCCTTTCAATGGCTCACCGGAAAATGGAATTCTGATCGACTGCGTTACTTCTTTGAAGATCTTCCAGAATGTCGAAATTGTTGGT
>JANOBV010000221.1:0-1145 GCA_031411835.1 Bacteroidota bacterium
TCTCCGGATGCACGTTCAGATTCTTTTTCAGTCGTCTTAACTGTTCCATGAAATGGCCCATAGAATTCAGTGATCATTTTCTGCCATTGCAAATCTCCATTGGCAATATCATCGAATTCTTTCTCGACGAATGCAGTGAAATTATAATCGAGAATCTGTTTGAAATTGACAACCAGAAAATCGTTTACTACCATTCCGATATCTGTCGGATACAATTTATTTTTTTCGGCGCCTGTGATCTCTGTCTTTGTTTCATGAACGACTTTATTATCGATCAATGTCAGCACAGAATACGAACGCTCTTTTCCCATTCTTTCTTCTTTCGAAACATAACCACGTTTCTGAACAGTACTAATTGTTGGCGCATAAGTTGAAGGTCGGCCAATGCCAAGTTCTTCTAACTTTTTCACCAATGCCGCCTCTGTAAAACGACTAGGCGGATATGTAAATCGCTCAGTCGCTTTTGCTTCTTGCAATTTTAATTTATCGCCAATCGACATTGCCGGAAGTAATCCTTCTTGTTCTTCAGCACCATTTTCATCGTCGGTTCCTTCCATATATACTTTCAGGAATCCGTCGAACTTAATTACTTCACCGTTGGCTACAAAATCTTCAGCAGTTTTCTGAGAAGAAATTGTGATCACCGTTTTTTCAAGAATAGCATCCGCCATTTGAGAAGCAATCGTTCTCTTCCAGATCAGACTATATAATTTTTCTTCACGAGGATCGCTACCGGCAGTTTCAACTGTGAAATCGGTCGGACGAATGGCCTCATGGGCTTCTTGAGCAGAAGCTGTTTTTGTTTTATACTGACGACCTTCGTGATATTTCTCGCCGTAATTTTTTATGATGGCAGCTTTTGTAAAATCCAAAGCATCTTGAGAAAGATTCACGGAATCCGTTCTCATATAAGTGATCTTACCGGCTTCGTATAATTTTTGAGCAATGACCATGGTTTGAGATACACTATACCCCAATTTTCTGGCAGCTTCCTGTTGTAATGTAGAAGTAGTGAATGGCGCAGAAGCAGTACGTTTCCCGGGTTTAACTTCCAGATTTTTTACGCTAAAGTTTGCACCGATACAATTCTGTAAAAACGTTTCCGCTTCTTCTTTCGTCTTGAATTTTTTCGGCAACTCCGCTTT
>JANOBV010000222.1:0-2595 GCA_031411835.1 Bacteroidota bacterium
AACCTGTAGAAAGTAAATTTCCATTAGGAGCATCAAACCAATTTACAATTGATGAAGAAGAAACTTGAAGAACAAAACTTCCTGCTCCACAACGAACCACATCTGCAGCAATTGGATCAGGTGTAATTGAGTTGATCGTCGCAACTACAGGAATACGATTACTTACACAAGCATTTCATGCTTGCGCAGAATATGTAGTTGTTGAATTGATCACAGGCGTTGCAAATGTAGAACCGGCGAACAATTCTGAACCACCTGATGCAGAAGAATACCATTTAACTGTTGCAGTATCATTTGCAGTAAGTGTCAAAGAACCACTTCCACAATGTTCTGCACCAACCACGATAGGGTCAGCTGTAACAAGATCGATGATTGCATCTACCGCAACACGAGAGCTAGGACAAGTGGTTCCTGATTGTACATAATAAGTTGTAGTATTATTTAAAGTTGGAGTTGTAAAAGAAATTCCTGATCCTAGTAAAGTTCCATCACTACTCGCCGAATACCAAGCAGTGGTAGATGAATTAGAAGTAAGTGTGATAGTACCGGTTCCACATCGAGAAGCATAAGCAACTGTTGGAGGAGCAGCTATTGCATCAATAGTTGCAGTAGCAACTACGCGAGCTGAAGGACAAATAGAACCTGCTTCAACATAATAATTAGTTGTAGTAGAAATAACAGGAGTATTAAAGTTAGTTCCTGTGTAAAGTAAAGTTCCTCCGCTAGCAGCAGAATACCAATTGATAGTAGCAGTATCAGAAGCAAATAACAACACACTTCCCGGGCCACAATTACTTGCATCTGTAACTATTGGCGCTGCCGTAATCGCATTAACAATTGCATTAACAGCAATACGTGGGCTAGGACAAACTGTTCCTGCTGAAAGATAAAAGACCAAACTCGTATTCAGTGAAGGAGTTGTAAATGTAGTTCCTGTATACACAAGACTTCCGCCAGTAGCAGCGTCATACCAGCTAATTGTTGATGTAGCAGTTGCACTTACATATAAAGTTCCTGTTCCACAACGCGAAACATCACTTGCAATAGGAGATGCCGTTACATCATTGATAGTTGCAACAACACGAGTTCTTATACTTGGACACCCACCGGAAGCTTGCACAAAATAATTTGTTGTAAGATTGATCGAAGGCGTATTGAAAGTACTTCCTGTAAACAATATTGCAGCAGAAGTTGAATCAGCGAACCAGTTTAATACAGACGTTCCAACAGCAGACAATGCAACGCTTCCTTCACCACAACGTGCAGCATTAGTTACACTAGAAACCTGTTCAACATTTCTTGTTGTCAATGAAACTCCTGTAGAGCTTGCAGAACATCCGGTCGCATTTACTTGAATCGAATAGTTTCCGGCATTTGTAACATTGATGCTTGTACCATTTGATCCGGATATTGCAACATTGTCTCTAAACCATTGGTACGTTGCACCTGAAACAGAATTCGCATTTAAAGTAATTGAAGAACCTGAACAGATAGTTGTAGTAGATGGCGCAGATATTTGCGCAATAGGACCTGAATATGCTCGTCCGGGTGAACCAAGAAGGCAACCGGCAAACCAATTATTACCATCATCTGCAATTGTAGTTTCATTTAGCCTTTCCATTGTATATCCACCTACATCTGCACCTGTGGGAAAAGGAAGTTGATCTGAGTAAATAAATGATGTGTACAGTTGATCATTTCTATCAAACAAACGTAGCTCTTCGCTGTTGTTTGAAAAATCAAATTTGAAATCACCAATTACATTTGAAACGGTTGGATGAATTGCTGTGAATTTTTCAAGATCAGATGCTAAGACTAAATATCCGTTTGCAGGAACAGAAGTTGTTACAGGAAATTTGAAAGTGTGATTATCTGCTTCATCTCTAAAGATCCAGTTTGAAAGATCGATAGCGTAATTTCCTCTGTTGTGAATTTCAATCCAGTCACCTGCTTCATGCAAAGAGTCGCTATGGAAATTCAATTCGCTGAATGCTAATTGTGGACTTGCAGAAGCACCTACAAAGTAACAAGTGATTGCATCCGATGAAGTGAAATTATAAGTTACGCTTTGATTTGTATTATTGGAAGAAATAACAACATTACTTCTCCAATGATCAAAAGTATAACCGGGATTAGGAATAGCAGTAATCGTAACCGGATTGCCGTTGAAGTAAACACCATTCCATGGATAAGTTGTTGGAGTAATTGTAGAGATCTGAATAACTCCGGCACCAGCAGGACTTACTTGCAATGTCAATGTAACTTGACCAGACATTCCATATTCGCTTTGCACAAAATTTCTTGCATAAGCAGGACGATTGTTTGCAAAAGTCATCATAGTAGCAATGTTAGTGATCCATTGTGATGAATCTGCCCCACTCCACTTTTGATTTTGAAAATGGTAATCATATTTCATACTATCACGCAAAGCATAAGCATTGGCTTGAATATTTGATGGAAGAAAAATAGTATTGATCAAATCAGCATAACGATTTATGAAATAGCGTTTGTATGTTGGGTTTTGAGTGAAGGCATCGAAAATGTCAGAATTATAATTATGCGGAGATGGATTTCTTGCAGTAGCTAACATATTAT
>JANOBV010000223.1:0-22057 GCA_031411835.1 Bacteroidota bacterium
ACACAGTTCGTCAATAGATACTTCCGAAGAAATAATTAGCTCGCGAAAATTGAAAATAATTTCCGATTAATTTTATGTAATCCGTATGGTAAGGTGACAAGCTACGTGTAGGCGGAATTGAAAATTCCGCCTAGCGTCGGGTGACAAGCTGCGTGTAGGCGGAATTAAAAATTCCGCCTAGCGCCGGGGTGACAAGTTGCAACTTGAAACCCGCAAACAAATTTTAAGAAAGCGCCTTCTTCGACATCATCCCAATAAACTCTTCTTTCTTGCGACGAGAAATTTCGGCGACGGAGTTGTCACTCATGTGAACAAAATAGCCGTCGAGGCGACTAAAACGTTTTACGTGTTTCAAATTGATGAGATGCGAATTGTGTGAACGGAAAAATCCGTACTCTGATAAAAGATCTTCGTACTCTTTAATGTTTTTTGTGCCGGTAAATTTTTCTTCGGCTGTGTGAATGTGCGTATAGGCTCCATCAGCATGAAGACGAATAATTTCTTCCGGCAATAAAAATGCATAACCGTCTTTTACCGGAATTGCAATTTTATATGTTGATGTTGTATTCAGATTTTCTAAGAGTGCATTGTATTGTAAAGGTGCTGTATCGGAAATTTCATTGGATACTTTTTCAATTGCACGAACTAAATCATCTGTATCGATTGGTTTCAAAATATAATCGACTGCTGAAAAACGAATGGCTTTGATTGCATAATGTGCATGTGCCGTCACGAAAATAATTTTGAAATCGATCGTTGGGACTTTTCTTAGCAAATCGAATCCGGTTCCATTTGGCATTTCTACATCGAGAAAAACAAGTTGCGGTTTTTGTTTGGAAATGCATTGCAGCGCTTCATTGACTGAAGTCGCTTTGCCGATTACTTCTACCGTCGGACAATATTCCTTCAGCAATCCGCTCAGGGAATCGTGATTCTTTTTTTCGTCGTCAACTAGTAGTGCTGTGATCATTCTAAACCGTGATTAAGCTGATTTTTGGATTTTCGTGATGGAATTCACCACGACGAAAATCGAAAGATTTCCGAATAGTAAATTCACAGTAAAATAAGTCTGCTTAGAACAAATCTAATCTAAATTGAATGAGAATTGCAAATTAAATCTCAATTTCAACGCGCGTGCCCGATTTGTTTCCTGTTTCTGTCCGCAAATCGTGGATCTCTGCGCGAATGTTCTTACCGAAAAGCTTGTTATACGCCTCAATCCGCTGGAAAATGATCTTCGTTCCACGCGACTCATGCGGCTCTCTGTTCGCCTCATTCCACTCTATCGCTTCCTTCATTCCAATGCCATTGTCCTCTATTGCGATCAATAAATTCTCACCTTTTTTTCGAATATCGATTGTAATTTTTGCGCCCGATTCCATCCTTGAAATTCCATGCTTGATAGAATTTTCTACAAATGGTTGCAACAATAACGACGGCAATTCATAATCGGAAAGACAAACTCCTTCTTCGCAATCAATTTTGAACTCAAAACCGTTTTCGAATTGTTGCATTTCTAATTCTGCATAATTTCGAAGTGCATGCAATTCATTTTCCAATGACACAATTTGTTTATCAGAATTATCAAGTACATATCGTACTTGCTTCGAAAATTTCGTTAGATATTTTTCCGCCGATTTCAAATCATGATTCTGCATAAAGATCCGGATCGAATTCATAACATTGAAAATAAAATGAGGATTCATCTGCGCTCTGATGGCAGTTAACTCGAGCGACGCTTTTACTCGCTCAGTCTCCATTTTATTTTTCAATTTCGAAAGCTGGAACCGATAATAAATAAAGATCAGCACTGTTATCACAAAGGCCATGAATAATTTAAACAACATCGTTTGCCACCACGCCGGACTAATTACAAAATCAAATCCTGCAGAAGAATTGCTCCACACTCCGGTTTTATTCATTGCCATCACACTGAAACTATAATTGCCGGGCGCCAATGATAAAAATTCTACTTCTCTATTCAGCGTTGTGGAGGTAATTGTATCTCTATCATGAACTAGCATATATTGATACGTGATCTTTCCAAAACTCTTAAATGAAACTGCATTGAAACTTATATGCACATTATTTGAATCATGTGAAAAACACAAGCCTTTAAGATCATCGATCGTTTTTGAATTTACTTTCAACGAAGAAATTGAGATCAATGGCGAAACAGCATTTGAAAAGCGAGCCTTTGTACTGAAAAAAGAGATCCCCGAATTACTTGCTACATAAACAGTGTCATTAAGCAAAATAATTTCACTGATCTCGTCATTTAAAAGTCCATCGCTGTTGTGAATATTTGTGATCTGGTATTCATCTACTTTCTGTCCTGTGAAAACGATATGACTCACGCCTTTATTCGTAGCGACCCATAATTCATTTCCAGACACTGTCATTTTCCCGACAAGATTACTTGCCAGTCCTTTCGATTCATCGATCACATAAACAGAGTCGCCATCAAGGATCATTATTCCTTTACCTTTCGTTGCGCAAAATAATTTTTTATCGATCTGTTTTATGTCATCAATGCGGACTTCATCAAATTTTTTATTCAATGAAATTTCTTTTTTGGCAATTTCATCATAATAAAAAACGCCTCGATTACAGCCGACAATTATACGTCCGTCATCAGTTTGAGTAATTGCATTTATTCGTTGTGATAATATTGCTTTCGTACGAATCGAATCGTCCAATAATTCTAAAATAACGCACGATCCTGCAGCATAAATTTCGCCGGTCGCCGATTTAATATATTTTGTTTTTACGCCGTATGGAATAATATTTTTAAACAACTTGATTTTATTATCTTTTATAACGCCTGCAATATATCTGCTCACATAAATCGTCGGATCGTCAGGAAACGTTGTGAGATCATTGATCGTTAGTTTTTTCCTTTCACCTACAAGCTGATAAATGACCTTTACTTTTTGATCTGCAATTTCTGCAATGGCGCCCGTCCAACATCCAACATATATTTTATTTTTGAAATCGGTTGCTAAGCTCGTTGGCTTTTTAAGTGTGTCGGAAAACACAATGTTTTTAATTTCATTTCCCGGCAAATAATAAATTCCGCTTTCAAGAGTCGTAAACCAATAGCCGCTTTCATTATCTTGAAAAATGGAAGTGATCATATTATCTTTTAAATAGATCCGCGAATATTTCTTCCAATCACTTTTTTCGAAATAATAAATTCCGTCTTCCGTTCCGATCCACAAATTTCTATTGTGATCATTCATCAGAGAAAAAACATTGCAAGGAAATTTATACAATGCTTCCGCTTTGTTATTTCCCTTCACATAATAAACAGTTGTGCCAATTGAAAACAGGATTTCATTTTCCGAGATCCGCCGAAAACAAAGTCGCCCGTATTCATTTGTCTCCACTTCGTATTTCTTCTCCTTGTTTTTGTAACGATGATTCACAACAGACTTTTCAGAATTTCCATTCACGCCAAGAATTGTAGGCACGTATTGATTATTCTGAAATTCATTTATGAAATAACAAGAATCGGGATGAAATGAAACCGAATCCAACCGACTAAATTTTCCTTGTTGATCGATTGCAAATGTTCCATTGCTACGCACAGAAACAATTACTCTATCCAAACTATCGACATAAAATCCATTTGGAAGTTTGTTGATCGAATTATTCAACAATAGTTGATTGTACTTGAACGGAAGAATTTTTTCGCCTTCCAAATAAAACACCCGGCCGGAAAAAGTATACATCCACAATCGCCCGGCGTCATCGACAGACAAAAAGAAAACGGTATTATCAGTAAGTCCATCTTGCGTCGTGAATGTTTTGAAATCATATCCATCATATCGCACCACTCCACGATCCGTCCCAAACCACAAATTCCCATTCTTATCTTGAATCGAACAATACACCTCACTACTCGACAATCCCTCTTCCGTCGTAAAATGTTTGAAAAGCGGAATGCCATCTTGAGCCGGCAATTGCATAGATAATGCGAATTGAAGGCAAAAAGCAAGAAGTACAGATCCAAATTTCGCAGCGGACTTCATAAAAAAGGGCTTAGCGGTAAATATCAGTTATTTTTGGGTGTAAGTCAATGGATTTTTTGGGAACTGGGTTGAAAGGGTTTAAATGAAATGGTTGTTGAAGACCCCGAAAGCCACACTTTAAACTCTTTAGACTCCCAAAACATCTAAACCCCGCTGCACCTTACTTGTTAAACAAAAACCCATTCATCCTTTCTCGTAAAACCGCAAACTGTATCATCCCACTCATCGAGATTCTTTGAAACGTGCTGCTTCGGTCCATCGGACTGGACTTGTGCCGCTTGATATCCATCCACAAATAAAAGCTCATCGTGTTTCACAGATAGATAATAATTATCCTAAATTAATCGAAAAATTTGATTTGCGTTATTGATGTTACGTCGGCAATTCCACCAAACATCGCCGAACATCAAAGAAATTAAACCAGCAAATAACACCAATGCCAACACAAAAACATTTAGACAGCGACATAGAAGATCTCGAAGACATTCTACTAAAAATCGAGAAATCATTCGACATCAAATTTGAGACAAATGAACTTTCGCATGTGAAGACTTTCGGGGAGCTTTGTGATCATGTCATTTCAAAACTAAAACTAAAGCAGGCGGATGATTGTACAAGTCAACACGCATTTTATAAATTGAGGGAAGCAATTTCGATTACAAAGCAACTTGATAAATCTAATATTCAAACGAACACATTACTCACTGCAATTTTTCCAAGACACCAAAGGCGAAAACAAATTGCTGAGATTGAAAATAAGTTGGGTTTTAAGATAGAAGTTTTGCGGGCAAAATATTGGGTAACATCCACCGCTCGGGGAATGTGAAGCGGAAATTAATCTTACTCTTTGGAATTAGGAAGGACATAAAGCGTCATTCCTGCCGGGAGTTAGTAATGGCTTAAGTTATGAGTGTTTGTGCGGACGGAATGACGCTTGATGGGTTGCTTATTGAAAGTGTGTCGGTAAATCCGCTTAACATTCCTCCGAGCCGAGGGTTACGTATTCGCTGCAGGGCGGAATGGCGAGCATGACCCGCGACGCTAGGCGGAATTTTTAATTCCGCCTACACACAGATTTCACACAATTTATTTTCACGTATTTTAATTTATGTAAGGCAACAATTTCGCTGGAACTATCTGTTGACAAACTACGTGTCGGCGGAAATAAAAATTCCGCCGAGCGTGGATTCCGTCTACACACAGATTTCTCACAATTATTTTCAATTTTCGCTTGGCAACTATTTCGTAGGAACAAGTGATTGACAAACTATGTGTCGGCGGAATTAAAAATCGCCGAGCGCGGTTATCGGTGAAAGTTTTATGCGGACGGAATGACACTTGATTGTATACTTAATGAAATCGTATCGGTAATTCCGCCAAACATTCCCCGAGCGTTGGTGTTCGCCGATTGGCGAATGTTTAGCGGAAATTAGTTCACACCTTTGGAATTAGGTTTGACGTCGAGCATTATTCCGTCCGCATAAGCATTATTTAAATAAAATGTTTTTTCGTTTTGCTCAAGGCAATTACTATCTTCGAATCCAAGCCACAATTGGAATCAAGATTTAAAATAAATTACATGCAAATGAAAAAGTACTATTTGACAAAATTTTTATTTTCGTTGGTTTTAATAATTTCTATTCTCTCCTCCTTTGCACAAACAACCGAGCCCATGTTTCGCTCCTCCCTACGTGACAAATCCGGAAACCTATGGTTCACCTGCATTGGCAAAGGCGTGTATCGATACGATGTAGCTACAGACAAGTTTACAAATTTCACAAAAGATGACGGGCTGAATGATAATAACATTGAATCCGTTTTAGAAGATAAAGCAGGAAATCTTTGGTTCAGCACCGAGAAAGGAGTTTGTAAGTATGATGGCAATTCGTTTACCGATGTTTCTGCGAAAACAGGTTTGTGCAAATTTGATATTAATTTTATTTATGAAGATAGGACAGGAAATTTTTGGATCTGCACGAATGGCTGGGGAGTGAGTCGTTACAATCCGGGTTCGGGATCAGTTATTACTTTTACGAAGGAAGAAGGATTGGGAAGTAATTGTGTTCAATGCGCTTTGGAAGATAAAGTCGGAAATCTTTGGGTTGGAGAAAGAGATGGTGGTGTAAGTCGATTTGATATTTCATCAGGCAAATTTTCAAAAGTGAACAGCGACGGATGTTTGAGTAGTAATACCATGGATATTAAAGAAGATAAAGCAGGGAACATTTGGTTTGCTAATTTGTATAGCGGTGTATGTCGTTATGATGGAAAAACATTTACGCATTTTATGGAAGCGACCGGGCTGTGCAACGATACTGTTGATTGTATTTACGAAGATAGAAAAGGAAACATTTTGTTTGGAAGTAATTATGGGAAGCTCTCAGGACGAGGAGGAATTTGTAAGTTCGATGGAAAATCGTTTATCAGTTTTTCAACTCTTGAAGGTCTTGACAGTATTGGCGTATTCACTATTGTAGAAGATAATGACGGGAACATTTGGATTGGGGCGAGGAATGGATTGTTTCGGTATCATGCTCCGTCGAGGAGGTTTGTTAACTATACTTATAAAGTGGATAGTAATAAATGAACGTTGTTCGCCGCACGACGATGTTAATAATCACAAAAATAAATTCAACATTAAATAAAAAATGAAAAAAATAACCCTACTCTCATTAGCCTTAGCTACATCATTCTGTTTTGGCTTTGCATTCAGAACAATCACCGACGATTCCGGTGACAATACAAAATTGAAAAGAGTAACCAGTATCGGTGGCATTTTTTTTAAATGCAAAGACCCTAAGCAAATGAGAGAATGGTACAGCACACATTTGGGCTTGATCACAAACCAATATGGAACTGTGTTCGAATGGCGACAAGCTTCTGACTCTACTAAGAAAGGTTTTTCACAATGGAGTCCGTTTAAGGAAACAACAAAATACTTTGAGCCTTCAACTAAAGATTTCATGATCAATTACAGAGTCGATAATCTCGAAGCGCTTGTTGCAGAATTAAAAAAAGAAGGCGTAACTATTACCGACACGCTTGAAAAATATGATTACGGAAAATTTATTCATATCATGGATATAGAAGGAAACAAAATTGAACTTTGGGAAGCAAATGATGTTGAATATGAAAAAATGGGGATTCAAATGGGAAGCAAAACAACCAAATAGAGAATAGAGAATAGTGAATAGTGAATAGTGAATAGTGAATAGTGAATAGTGAGTAGTGAGTAGTGAGTAGTGAATGACTAATAGTGAAAAGTTATTTTCGGCGGATGGAATAATAGAGTTCGTCTAACATTTCTCCATTCTTGATTAGCGTTCGTTCAAATTTTGTTTCGAAGGAAAATCCTGCTTTTTCTAAAACTTTTTGTGAAGCGATGTTTGTTCCGAATGGTCTGGCAAAAATACGATCAATCTCGTAAGTCTTAAAACCAAAATCAACCATTTGCTTTATAGCATTGGTTACAATTCCTTTTCCCCAATGCGGCTCGCCTAACCAGTAACCGAGCTCTGCATTCTTCTGCTCAATGTCGTCTTTCGGATGTAAACCAATTCCTCCTACTGCTTCGCCATTCACTTCGATTGCAAAAATGTGAATGGGATCATCCTTCGTTGCGAATTCAATAAATGCTAGTCCGTTTTCCCTAGTATATGGATGCGGAAATTTATCCGTCATGAATTTTGCGATCTTGTGATTATCGGCAAATTTTATTAGACTGTTTATGTCTTCTAGGCGCCAAGGGCGGAGGAGGAATTGCATTCTGTAATGTAAGGAAATAAAACACAAGATTTATAAACACAAGAGCACAAGTTCACAAAAGTCCACGGAATGGTTGTTTCACTAATTCCGTGGACTTTTGTGTCCCGATAGCTATCGGTATTGTGCTCTTGTGTTTTAGTCTTTATTGAACAATCACTTTCCCATATCGAATACCGGCCTTATTACTTAACCTAAGAATATACAACCCGGAAGAAAGACCTTCAAGGTCGATGACAGAATTATTGTCGTCAACTTTCGAAGTGTAACAACATCTCCCGCGAGTATCAAAGATCTGCAAATCGAATTTTACTCCACTTGGAAGATCCATGATGTGAACCATTCCTGTTGCAGGATTTGGATAGACGCCGAAGTGATTCTCGCTTTCATCGGCAATTCCATTTGTAAGACAAAATCCTATTTGTGCTGATGTATCTTGCAATGCATCACTCATTACAAAAGTATAACTCGAGAAATCTGTAATGCCTAATTGAACTATAGTATCAGTATAAGTCTGATAGAAATTTCCCAAATGAGCAAAGAAGTCAAATGAATTATTCGGATTTGAAATGGTATCTCCCATTGGTGATATCATTTGAATTGAAGGATAATTTAGATGTTGAATATTTCCGTTGAACACAGTAATATTAATATAATTTGGATTTATTGTGTCATACCAAACGCTATCAACACAAATTAAACTGAAATCTATTGGAGAAGGGAATTGAGCGAATTCAAATTTCATTAACGTCGAATTTGAAATGCTGTCTTCAAGTACATACATTGAGCTCGAGTAAATATCAAAAGCAAGATCTACTTCAAACTCTTGAGTAATATTTGAACTGTACATACCATACCAACTTTCATTTCCAAGTAAGTCGTACGTTGCAATTTTTATATCGTAGCCACCAAAACCCGAAACAGTTCCGGCTAGCAACAAAACATTTTGAAGTATTATTTTTGCTGAAATATTATAAGTATCCAAACCTCCCATCGATTTTTTCCAGAGTTGATTTCCATCTGAATCAAATTTATACATCGTATCATTCAAACCTATTGCAATAATATCGTTGTTAAAATCAGCTATTAAATCGAGTGTGTAATCTCCAAAAGGTGGAGTCAACGGAAGCGAATCAATGATCCACATAAATGCTCCGCCGCTATCATAGTGTGCAATTTCATAAATATTATTGCTGGTCATCAATGTGATATTATTATCCTGATCTATTGCAATCTTTGAAGCTACAACAGAACTATCCTGAAAACTTATTGTTCCATCCAAGTTATACCTCACAATTGTTTCATAGGGAGAATAAAGTGAAGTTACCATTCGTCCTAAATTATCGACCTCCATACAACTTACGCTATTTGCAATTGACCACAACTCTGTTCCGTTTAGATCAAGTAATGCTACTGCAATAGAAGACTGTAAATATATTCGTCCATTTTTATAAATAATTTTGTTCAACCAATCATTTTGAATGGCCACAATCGAATTAAGCTGCCAAATGAGAATACCACTTGCGCTGAACTTCAACAATAATGGTTGAGTGTTCACCATTAATCCTCCGGCGATGTAGATTTCACCGGAAGAATCCAATTCCATATCAAAGCCGCGCGGCTCATCAATTCCACCATTGTCGAAGATCAGTCCCCAAATTAGATTTCCATTTGTATCATACTTTTTCAAATGAATTTTATAATCTATCCCAACAGGGCCGGATTCATTGCATAGAACGTAAATATTTCCATCAACATCTGTTTTTGTTGATACCGGAAATACATGCGATGAATCAGGTGCAGAATTAATTGTCTGTGTCCAGATTGGAGCACTTTGCGCATTTGCATTCAATTGAATAAAAATGCCAAATAGGGCTAGGAGAATTTTGTTTTTCATAATTCAATAAATTTAGAATAGATTAATTACTCTACAAGATTACTAAAGTAAAAAACATCCTACAATGTCAATATTGCGGTTTCAATGGTACTTTTCGCGGATTGCATTCCGAAATTGCTCGGGAGTGCTGTCGGTCTGAGATTTAAAGAATTTAGTGAAGTACGACGGATCCTCATAATTCAAGGCAGCTGCAATTTCTTTGATGCTTTTTTCAGAATGATAGAGCAATCGCTTTGATTCAAGTATAATTCTTTCGTGAATTAATTCACTTGCTGTCTTTCCCAATTCTTTCTGCACAGTATCATTCAAATGCCCCGGAGTGATGTTGAGCAAATTTGCATACTCGCTTACCGATTTATTTTCCGGATAATTATTTTCGACAAGTTTTCTAAATTTTCTAGTGATTTCATTCTTCACTGAAATCGTTTCACCGGAACTTGATTGATTCACATACAAGCGCCGACAGAAAATTAAGAATAGCGACATCCATGATGCCATCACTTGTGTTTTATCTGAATGCGTTGAACTGAATTCCTTTTGTAATCGATTAATGATCTCTAGAATTTCAATTCGTTGGTCATCGTTTTCTACTCGAACAATGGGATCTGATATTGGATTTATAAAGAATGGTAGCGTATCGATAAACATTTCACTAGATATTTTGTCAAGAAAGAAATCATCGGTGAATGAAAGTACATACCCTGTCACATCCGGATTACGTCTCAACAAATGCACTTGTCCGGGCGATACAAAATGGATAGAGTTTTTTTCAATCGGAAATGATTTGAAATCGATCTCATGTGAGCCACCTTCTTGATTAAAATATAATACTTCAAAATAATTATGACGATGCGGATGACTTGCATCGTATGGATTATAACTTTCTTCTAACTTTGTGAATTCAAAAAGTAAGTTGTTGTGAAGACTTTTATTGAAGTCGAAAGCGGGGATATTTTTCTTTGAAAGTGACATGTTTTCAAAGATAGTTGAATTAGGCGCAAGTTGAAAATTTGCGAAAAGCCGGTAAATATTTAGTTCGAAATAATAGGTTTATTCGAATCTATAATTTTAACCCATTTTCTACTTCCCCATAAAATAACACATGAGACGAGAAATCGGAAGTTCCAAAAAATTACCGTTCTAAATCCCATTTGAAGTTTATAATCCGGATATTTAAAGAAGCAATACAATGAAACGCACGCGCAAGTAAAACTGACGAGCATAACCATAATGGACCATACACCGATCAGCTTTGATAGTAAGCGATGCTTATTGATTATAGCAAATAAGATAGCAAATGTAAAAATCAACATTACACACTCAAGATAAAATTCAACAGTAGATTGCGCAACTATTATTTTCTTTATCAAGTCGTAACTTAATAATGAAAGTCCTACAATTAGAAAATAGAAATATCCCCTATTAGTGATTATGTTTTCCATTAAAGAACCGCCATATATGCGGAAACGAATGTAAATTAAAATATAGTCATTTGTTTATTTATTCTTGCAGTGCGCCTCGGCGTATAGTCATGCGGAAGGGGAAAACTATGGGCCTGTCCGCATGGCGTCAGCCATTTTTATTTACTAATTCGTTTCTATTTATTGATTAACGTTTTTTGGGACAGTGTGATTTGTTGATCGCCGCCCCTGGGATTAAATATGTATTAACATGAAAGATCCGCGTATGTAGCCGTAAATTAACTAGCGTGTATTTTTTTTCGATTGCAGACAGACCTAGCTAACAACCCAAAACTCATCTAACTTATTCTCGCAAAATCTATCGGAAGTGTGTAAAGATTCAATCTCTTTTAATTGATCTTCTGTTGCCACCGCCTGAACCTCATTGAACAAGACTCTTTCCTCAAATCGAATGTGCGCTTCTAAAAGATCGGCAATCTTTATCAATGTCTCTTTATCTTTCTTTTCAACTTTAAGCAATTGAACCAATTGAAAATGCTCCACGAGTGCTTGTTTCACAGAAGCATTATCGCTACCGACAATTGGAAACAATTTCTCCTCTTCAATACTAAAATGTGGCAGAAGATGATTGACGAAAAACCAATCAACATAATTCTGAATTCTGTCTAGCTCAATCCCGAAAGCAATTCCCTTTCTTATTTTCCAACTAAGTAACAAACCTTCGTGATGATCACGACTTAATGGCTGTAATGAGGTGTGTCTTTTAATTGGAGTTGGCATATTTAGTTAGATTATTTTTTATTATCTCCGTTCTGATTTGGCTAAAGCCAAATTTCTTGGCGGTCGTTTACCGTCAGCTAAAGCTGACGGTAATAAATTTCGTAGTTATTAAGCTTTTTTAATTTAGTATTGCTAGCTAAAGCCAAGTGCTATGAAATTACTGGTGTTGGCGAACTTTATTACTTACACTTTTTATTACCGTCAGCTTTAGCTGACGGATAAAGAAATCAAAACCAGCTATCGGCTTTAGCCATAACCGCTACAACTTCACAATTGAACTACACTACCCCCATTCACTATTAACTATTAGTTATTAGCTATTAGTTGTCTTAAATTGACTCCTAACTAATATTGCTATCCCACTAAACATCACCAAAGCAATTAGAAATAAATACCCATGAATCGAATCAACACTCTCTCCTTCCATTGCTTCAACTCCTTGAATCATCAGAATTATTTCATTTATTAAAACTCCTGACACAAAGATAAACAATCCTAGTCCGGCTGATTTTCCTGACGAAATAATTTTCTGCGAATAAGCATATCCCAATATAAAGAGTGTGATCATTCCTAACAAGACCAAATGCAAATAACCAATTACAATTGGTCTGAATCCAAATGCGATTTGGCTTAACTTCGGATGTGTCGATCCAATTTGCAAAATTAATTTTATCGAAAGTGCTGCTGCTGAAAGCAAAAGTAAAATTTGCCCAATTTTGTTTATCCCTTCGGCGAGTTTTTTTCTTTGTGCAAAAATTAACTTTAGGAAAATAATCCATCCTACTAATTGAATGATAGCAGAAATTACAACAAGTATAAATAATGTGATATGCATTGGAATCCAAAGTACGGACAAAAAGTAAGCAGGTATACATGCAATGAAAAAATACCAAAATACTCGACTAAGTGATTTTGCATAAACACCCAATTCTTTCAATTTATACATCAACAATCCCATACATGCAAAAAAGAACCAACCATTATATTGAAAATGCAAAAAGAAATAAATAGAAGCTAAGTACCATTTCTCATGCAAATTATGTGTTGCCATCATGTATGACAATGAGAATGGTCCAATCGACGAAATAACATTGAAACCAAGTGCTGCCTTAAACCACATTTTACTTACCTCATTCGAGACTAGCTTGTTTAAGTCTTTCCAAAAAACAATAGCAAATCCATAGGAAACAAAAATTGACAGTGTAGAAAATAAAATTGAAAAGAATCCGTATCCTTGAATTGGAAATGAACATACCATTCCATATGCGGTGATCAAATTTAGTATGAGTAATGTCTTATATTTCTTGAACGCTTCTGTTTGCCCATTGGAAACTAAAAACGAAATCATCAAAGTCATTAATGCTTGAGTGATCCATCCTGCAAATGCAAAATGCGAATGTCCGTGCAACAAAAACTTTTGATCGATGAATGGAAGTGAAAATGCAATCTTATAACGAAGCAAAACTCCAATAAAAGCAACAATCGACAAATTGAGAAGCGCAATACGAAACCACTTTTTACTTTCTTCCTGCATATTGAATTATTAAAAATGCTAATGCAAATTTCTTCACAACAATGGCTCATCCAATATGACCTCAGTCATATTCAAATAAATACTTTTCCGTTGACGATATCCAAACTCCCTTTTCCATTCAAATTTCGAATTGCTCTGATCACCGTCTCAACACGAAGTCCTGTCATATTTGCAATTTGTTGCCGAGTTAAATTTACTTTGTATGCGTCTTTACTCTGAATACATTTTCGATTTTTATAATATGTCAACAAAGCAGTAATTCTATTTTCGGGATTCTCAAAAGCATTTGTCTTTAATAGAATAAATTTATATCGCAATCGGCTCGATAATAGTTGACAGAACTTAAAACTAATTTCCGAATTTTCTTTTACTAATTGAACAAACAAATTTCTTGGTAATTTAACAACCATTGATTCATCTAAAGAAATTGCACTTGCAACATATGGCTCTTCATCGAATAATGGAATTTCCCCGAAGCACTCTCCCGGCTCGACCATTGTTTGAATGAACTCTTTCCCTTCATCATTAAAATTAACCCATTTCACATGGCCTTCTATCAGTTGATTATAACAACTGCAAATTGAACCTTCATTAAAAATGAATTCGCCCGCTTTGTACTTTTTATAAGTACCGCCCCATGCAAGCAATAGATCTAAATCAATCATCATAGTTGTAAATTTTTAAGGAAATTAGTTCAGTATGGTTTATCAGTGTATGAATTTAAGCAGCTTATCTTGTGACTTAAGTCATAAATTCTTCTTTTTTGAATATTGAAAATCGCTTATTGACTCAAAATCAAACAAAGTTTTATAAAATTATATTTTATGCTTGATTTATTTGTTACATAATTCACTGCTTTAAATCATTATGATTTCACTCATAAAATACCGCTAGGGTATCAAAGTAATATTGTACTAGTAATTTATAAAAAAATAAATCCACATGAAAAAAATAATCTCTCTTTGCTCAATTATCGCTATGATTTCTTTTCTCTCTGCCTGTGGCGGAAGCGATCAAAAAAATCAAGCAGAATCTTCCGACGAAACCGTTGAAAATTCTCCTGCTAATGGAAATCCTTCTTACGATCCTAATCGTGGTGAAGGAAAATTTACAAATGTTGCTGTGAGCGACAAACTGGATGCTGCCCAAGCTGCTGAAGGAAAAAAAGCATTTGATATAAAATGTTCTTCTTGCCACAAGCTTACTGATGAAAAATTAGTTGGACCGGGATGGAAAGGTGTTACAAGTCGCCATCAACCGGCATGGATCATGAACTTCATAACTAACACCGATGAAATGCTAAACAAAGATCCTAAAGCTCAAGCTCAATTAGAAATTTGTTTGGTTCGAATGCCTAATCAAAGTTTGAGTGACACAGATGCAAGAGCTCTGCTTGAATTCATGCGTGAAAATGATGGAGTAAAATAATAACACAACTAATCAAAATATAGATTATGAAAAACAATAAATTAGTTTCAATGGCAGTACTAATAGCTGTCAGTACTTTCATTGGTTGCAAACCGAAAAATGCAGGCAATGCAATTTCAGGTGACGCAGCCGCTAAAGCATATGTTGCTCCCGGCAAATATGATCAGTTTTACAATTTCGTGAGTGGCGGATTCAGCGGACAAGTTTCTGTTTACGGATTACCTTCAGGAAGATTGCTTCGAGTGATTCCTGTATTTTCTGTTGATCCTGAAAAAGGATATGGCTATTCCGAAGAAACAAAGCCGATGTTAAACACATCGCACGGCTTTGTTCCATGGGATGATTCGCATCATACGGAACTTTCCCAAACTGATGGCGATGTTGATGGTCGCTGGTGTTTTATTAATGGAAATAATACTCCACGAGTTGCACGCATCGACTTAACTACTTTCCGTACTCAAGAGATAATCGAGCTTCCTAATTCAGGAGGAAATCACTCGTCGCCTTTCATTACAGAAAATACAGAGTATGTTGTTGCCGGTACACGTTTCAGTATTCCACCTGATGATGTAAATGGAGATGTTCCAATCAATACATATAAGAAGAATTTCAAAGGCACTCTAAGTTTTATTAGTATCGATAAAACAGATGGAAAAATGGATATTGCATTTCAGATTCAATGTCCCGGTGTAAACTTTGATCTAAGTCACGCAGGAAAAGGTAAATCACATGGATGGTTCTTTTTCTCGTGCTATAACACAGAACAAGCAAACACTCTCCTAGAAGTAAACGCTTCTCAACGAGATAAAGATTTTATTATGGCCGTGAATTGGAAAAAGGCTGAAGAATATTTGAAAGCCGGTAAAGGAAGAAAGCAATCAGTGAAATATGCTCACAATACCTATAGCGATATTACTCATTCTGCTACATCAGAAATAAAAACTGAAGTGACAGTTTTAGATTCTAAAGAACTCAAAGATATTTGCTATTTTATTCCTTGTCCAAAATCGCCACACGGTTGTGATGTTGACCCAACAGGAGAGTTCATTGTTGGTAGCGGAAAACTTGCTGCATTAATTCCTGTCTTCAGCTTCGATAAATTACAAGCTGCTATTGCTGCGAAAGATTTTGCAGGAGATTATCAAGGTATTCCTGTTGTAAAATATGAATCTGCATTATATGGTGAAGTTAAAAAACCCGGACTTGGACCACTTCATACTGAATTCGATGGAAAAGGAAATGCATACACTTCTTTCTTTGTTTCTTCTGAAGTCGTTAAATGGAATATCAAAGATTTAAAAGTTCTGGATAGAGCTAGTACATTTTATTCTGTTGGTCACCTTTGTATTCCCGGTGGCGATAGCAGACATCCTAATCCAAAATACTTAATTGCATACAACAAGATCACAAAAGATCGTTACCTGCCTACAGGACCTGAGCTTGCTCAAAGTGCGCAGATCTACGACATCAGTGGCGATAAAATGCAAATGATCCTCGATTTCCCAACTATTGGTGAACCGCATTATGCTCAAGCAATATTAGCAGAAAAGATCAAAGACAAATCAGTTAAGATCTTCAAAATCGAAGACAATAAAAATCCATACGTATCAAAAGGTGAAGGCACAACTAAGGTTGTAAGAGATGGAAACAAAGTTCATGTGTATGCTACTGCAATTAGATCACATTTTGCGCCTGATAATATTGAAGGAATAAGAATGGGCGATGAAGTTTACTTCCACGTAACAAATCTGGAGCAAGATTGGGATGTTCCACATGGATTTGCGATTAAAGGTGCGGCAAATGCTGAACTACTTATTATGCCGGGAGAAACTCAAACATTGAAATGGTCGCCTGATAAAATTGGAATCTATCCAATGTATTGCACAGATTTTTGCAGTGCATTACATCAAGAAATGCAAGGTTACATTCGTGTTTCTCCTGCAGGAAGTAATGTTCCACTAACTTTTAGCACGGGAAAAAACTTACCTCCTGTTGAAGCGGCTGCAAAATAGTTTAACGTAATTAAAATTAATTTTGCCTTTATAGGTGAGTTGAACGGATTTATCTACAGCATTCTTGAATGAGAGATTAAAGAATGTTTTAAAGATGAATATGAATTTCAACTCACCTTTTTTTTACTAATAAAATTAAAAATGAAATGAAAAATAATAAATTCTCGAAAGCGATTGGTTTAATACTCGTCGTTTCCGGATTAATGCTTTTCGCAATTCTATTCGTACCGATGTGGAGAATAGACCTTGACGCACCTCAATATCCTGAAGGATTAAGATTGTTGATCTATTCTAATAAGCTTGGTGGAAATGTTGATATTATTAATGGACTCAATCATTACATTGGAATGAAAACTTTACACGTCGAAGATTTTGTCGAATTCAAAATACTTCCTTATATCATTTCATTCTTCGGATTGTTTTTCATCATTACGGGTATTTCACGAAAACGAAAACTACTCTACTCTCTTTTTACACTTTTTGGTATTTTCGGAATTGTAGCTATGGCTGATTTCTGGAAATGGGAATACGATTACGGACACAACTTGAATCCCGAAGCTGCTATCATTGTTCCCGGTATGGCGTACCAACCACCCTTGATTGGCTTCAAGCAACTTCTCAATTTCGGAGCTTACTCTATCCCTGACATTGGTGGGTGGCTTTTCATAATAGCAGGTGCAGCAGCATTACTTTGTCTAATACTCGATAGACGATCAATAAAGCATTCCGCTATTTCCAAAATGTCTATTGCAGTTTTGCTCATCAGCTCAACCTTTTTTAGTTGCTCTAACGGCCCTCAACCATTAAAACCTGGAGTTGATAATTGTACATTTTGTCAAATGACAATAAGTAATTCTCGTTTCGGTTCAGAAATTATTACCATGAAAGGAAGAGCTTTCAAGTATGACGACATAGCTTGCATGATATCAGACATGAGTGCAAAGAATATGAAAGCTGAAGACATTCAAACCATTTACTCTTCAGATTTTTGTGGAAGTCATGAATTGATTGATGTTAAATCCTGTTCATTTCTAAAAAGTGAAAATCTTAAAAGTCCAATGTCAGGAAATATTGCTTCCTTTTCAAACAAAGATAGTTTAAGTCATTACCTAACTATTTATCAAGGAGAAACTGTTACTTGGGAAGACATTTCAAAATAAAATAAAACATGAAAACAATTTTTTCTATACTTTTTTTATTTAGCCAGCTTTTATATAGTTCTGTTCAAGCGAAAATAATCTATGTCGGAAAAGATAAAAACATTCATTCTATAAAAGATGCTGTGAAACTTAGTTCGCAAGGTGATTCCATCGTTGTTGGCCCGGGAACTTATTTTGAAAGAAATCTGATCGTTAATAAATCAATAATTTTATTAGGAGTAAATTACCCGGTAATAGACGGCGAAGGAAAGTATGAGATCGTTTCCATCAAATCAAGCAACGTAGTTTTCACAGGATTCAAACTTCAACATTCTGGCTACTCAACACTTGAAGATCCGGCAGGAATTAAAATATACGATTCAAATAATGTCACAATTCTGAACAACATAATCGACGATACATTTTTCGGAATCTATGCACAGTATGCTACAAATTGCATTATTAAAAACAACAGATTAACCGCACATGGCAAAGAAGAGCAAGAAATTGGAAATGGAATTCATTGTTGGAAGAGTGATAGTATGCAAATCATAGGAAATATAATTTCAGGTCATCGTGATGGAATTTATTTCGAGTTTGTAACCAACTCTATCATTTGGCGAAATCAGTCTACAGAAAATATGCGTTACGGTTTACATTTTATGTTTTCTCATAATGATTCCTACATCAATAACATTTTCAGTGGCAATGGCGCCGGAGTGGCAGTGATGTACACGCATGGTGTAAAAATGTATAACAATGTCTTCGAACAAAATTGGGGTGATGCTGCTTACGGATTACTCTTAAAAGATATTTCAGATAGTTACATTGAAGGAAATCATTTCGAAAAAAATACTAGCGGAATTCACATGGAAGGTGCGAGTCGGATTCAACTTTGTAAAAATGTTTTCATAAATAATGGCTGGGCAATTCAAATTCAAGCAAGTTGCATGGATGTAAATGTGAGTCACAATAATTTCTTTGGAAATACTTTTGATGTTGCAACAAATGGCACCCTCGTTATGAATACGTTTAACAATAATTATTGGGACAAATACGAAGGTTTCGACTTGAACAAAGATCACTTTGGCGATGTGCCATTTCGCCCAATTAGTATGTTCTCGATGATAATTGCAAACAATCCACAAACAATGATCTTGTTTAGGAGTATCATGGTTTCCTTACTAGATAAAACAGAAAGAATTGTTCCGACATTGATCCCGGAAAATTTGAAAGATGAGCATCCGTTTATGAAACCAATTGATCTATGATTCAAGTGAAAGACATTTCCAAGAGCTTTGCAAAATTCAAAGCGCTTAACAAAATAAATATTCATTGCGAAAAAGGGCAGTCGATTGCATTGATTGGCCCAAATGGTAGTGGAAAAACAACATTGATCAAATCGATACTAGGTATGGTCGTTCCCGATTCAGGCGAAATTTTTTTTAATGAAAGAACAATAAAGGGCGATTTTCAATATCGTTCTCAGATCGGCTATATGCCACAGATCGGAAGATATCCGGACAACATGACGATTGGACAAGTATTCGACATGATGAAAGATATCAGAAAAGAGAAAGATGTTTCTTTAGATGAAGAACTCATAGAACAGTTTGGCCTGAATAAGATCTATGATAAAAGAATGAGAACCTTATCGGGTGGTACGCGACAAAAAGTAAGTGCAGCATTAGCATTTCTTTTCAATGCATCGGTTCTAATTCTTGATGAACCAACAGCAGGACTAGATCCACTTTCTTCAGAAATTTTAAAAGAAAAAATTATCAAAGAAAATAAGTTCGGGAAACTCATTTTAATTACTTCTCATATTTTAAGTGAATTAGATGATTTGATCTCTCATCTTATTTATATGCAAGACGGGAAAATATGTTTTCACAAAAACATTGCTGATATAAAATCCGAGAGTGGTCAAGAAAAACTATCAAAAGCCATTTCAACTTTAATGTTAACTATCTAAAATGAACAAAGTCTTTAAATATATTGTGATCGACATTCTCAGAAACAAGATTGTTCTATTCTACACTTTGTTCCTATTTATCGTCTCATTTACACTTTTCAGTTTTGAAGAAAATACTGCGAAAGGTTTGCTGAGTCTGTTAAATATCATTCTATTTATCGTCCCATTGATATCAATAATATTTTCAACGATCTATATCTATAATTGCTCAGAATTTATTGAGTTGTTGATTTGCCAGCCATTGAAAAGGAAATACATCTGGTTAAGTTTATTCAGTGGACTTGCATTTTCACTTTCCCTTTCGTTTTTAATTGGATGCGGAATTCCAATACTAATTTACGAACCCACAACAACAGGATTAATCTTAACTTTGACCGGATGTTTACTATCAATTATCTTTGTTGCGATCTCACTTCTAGGCGCAGTATCTACTCGCGATAAAGCGAAAGGAATTGGGAAAGCTATTTTGCTGTGGCTATATTTTGCACTGATTTTCGACAGCTTGGTTTTGTTTTTATTATTTCAATTTTCAGAATATCCGTTAGAAAAATTAATGATGTTTATTAGCGGCTTGAATCCGATTGATCTCAGTAGAATTACAGTTCTACTAAGACTCGATGTATCTGCTTTAATGGGCTATACAGGCGCGGTTTTCAAAGACTTCTTCGGAACCACATTAGGCTTTATCATCTCAATATTTGTTTTAATATTATGGGTTATCATTCCGCTATTTATTTCTACAAGAAAATTTCAAACAAAAGATTTATAATCTCTCAATGAAACCGAAAAAAGATATTCTCAATAGAACCGACATTGAAATTGCAATAAAAGCATTTTACGATAAAGTAGTAAAAGACGAAACTATTGGATTCATCTTTACGGATATTTCAAATGTCAATTGGGAAAAACACTTACCTATCATGTATGACTTTTGGGAAAATGTGATCTTCTATACAGGAAAATACAATGGCGACCCAATGAATGTTCATCGTCATTTGAATAGAATGTTCCCATTGACTCAAAAACATTTTAAGCAATGGACCTATCTTTTCAATTTAACAATTGATGAATTATTTTCCGGTGAGAATGCTGAACGTGCTAAACAAAGAGCTCTTAGTATAGCAACAGTAATGCAAATGAAACTTGTCGATTAGCCGATCATATAAATAAGTGTGATCCATATTGGCTTTTTATGACCCTTTACAAATCACACCGTTTGCTAATAACTACTCCTAATAAACAATTAAAATAATATTATTTCGATGGCAAAAGCACTTCGTCAATCACGTGGATTATTCCATTCGTCGCTTGAATAGATGAAATTATTGTTGCCTTACCATTGATCATGATTTTACCATCTTTCTTGGTAATAGTAATATTTCCTCCATTCACCTGCCCAAGAGTTTGACCATCGGTTAAGGCATCAGCCTGATACACTCCAACAGATACATGGTATTGGAGAATATCCTGCAGTGTTTCTTTCTGTTCCGGTTTTAAAAGTCCATCAACGGTTCCCGGCGGGAGTTTATCAAACGCTGCATTTGTCGGCGCGAAGACAGTGAAGGGTCCAGCATTGCTTAATACATCAACTAACTCCGCTGCTTTAACAGCTGCGACAAGAGTGGTGTGATCAGGGCTGCTGATTGCAACTTGTACTACGTTTTTTGCAGACACATCGTCTTGCACTCCCGATTGTCCAACAACATTTTTATTTTCCTCAGTCGATGCTGCGGCTCCTGTATTTTCCTGCTTAGAATTACTGCAGGAAACGGAGGCAAGTAGTATACCGGCTCCTAAAATTAATTTTGTGATCTTTTGCATAGTGGTTTATGATTTTCAATTGTATAGATAAAAGTATGTCACCACTAAAGAACCATTTATGATTGCAATCATAAGTGATTTCATTCATGTTTTTAGCGCTTTTTGATTGACAAAACATGTTCGATTAAATGCGAAATGTCATACTTGTTTTATTGCAATCTGCATAAATCGGTTTCGGAAAACACATCTGCGTTTAATCTGCGAGTTCCGCGAGATCTGCGGGAAATAAATCTGTGTGTATTTTCTCCCGCAGA
>JANOBV010000224.1:0-1335 GCA_031411835.1 Bacteroidota bacterium
TTGATTGTATTGATCAACGATATTTTAGATTTGGCAAAAGTAGATGCCGGAAAAATGTCATTTGAGCAAGTGCCATTTAAAATGGCTATGTCGCTTTCAGCAATGCTACATTTATTTGAGCCAAAAATCGAGGAAAAGAATCTAATTTTGGAAAAGAGGTGCGACGAAAAAATACCTGAAGTATTGATCGGTGATCCTGTTCGTTTACATCAAATAATTTTAAATTTGGTAAGTAATGCAGTTAAGTTTACGTCCAAAGGAAAAATTGTAGTAAGTGTTGACCTTGTTAGCGAAGATGAGAATATTGTGGTGCTTGAGTTTTCAGTTTCAGATACAGGAATTGGAATCGATGACGGGAAGATTGTAAAAGTGTTTGATAATTTTGAACAGGCATCTAGTGGAACTTCTCGTTTGTTTGGAGGAACTGGACTCGGATTAGCCATCGTAAAGCAATTAGTAGAAAGCCAAGGCGGAACTGTTAAAGTAGAAAGTAAGGTAGGAATTGGCTCAATTTTTAGTTTCATATTGAGTTTTAAAAAAACTGATGAAGAAGCAATATTAAATCATGAAATTGTGGAATTAAGTACGGAAAAGAAAAATGTAAAAGTTTTGGTTGTTGAAGACATTGCGCTCAATCAATTATTAATGAAAACACTTCTCGATGAATTTGGATTCGAAAGAGAAATTGCGGAGAACGGAAGAGTTGCCGTTGAAAAATTGAAGTCGAATGTTTATGATATTATTTTGATGGATTTGCAGATGCCGGAAATGAATGGGTTTGAAGCGACTGATTATATAAGGAATGTTATGAGGTCTAATATTCCCATTATAGCTTTAACAGCAGATGTTACCACAGTTGATCTGGACAAATGTAAATCTGTAGGCATGAACGATTATATTGCAAAACCTGTCGATGAAAAATTGTTGTACAGCAAAATTCTAAATAATATTTCCAAGCATGCTATTGCTATTAACTCAGTTGCGCGGGATCAAAGTATTGCTAATTTGGATAATGCAATTGCCAAAAAAAGATATATTGATCTTAATTACTTGAATACATTAACTAATTCTAGTCCTAAGTTGATGATTGAAATGATCTCACTTTATTTGGAACAAACGCCTAAATTAATCACAACGATTAGGTCGAGTTGGAAAGACAAAAATTGGTCGTTGCTTCAGGCTACAGTTCATAAAATGATTCCGTCATTTTCAATCGTAGGACTCAGTACAGACTCAGAGAATCTTGCAAGAAAAATTCATGAAATGGCTGGGGCTCTTCAAATGGAAGACAATCTTGAAAAAATGATTCTTGAAATGGAGACGATCTGCAGTGAA
>JANOBV010000225.1:0-15005 GCA_031411835.1 Bacteroidota bacterium
TGTAACTACTGAAAGAGTTTTTGAATCGTTGAATGTTTTGGTAAATCATAATGGAAGTGTTACCATTCCGGCGACTGCTGTTGCAAATATCCCATTGAGGTTACGTGTAATTTCTGATTACTATTCTAATCCGACACCAACTGCATGTAACGATGTGCAATACGGACAAGCGGAGGATTATACAATAACAGTATTGCCAAATACAGTTCCGCCTGTAGCATCATTTACATCTTCAATTGTAAATACATGTTCGGGTGAAGTAAGTTTTACTGATGTGTCGACTAATTATCCAACAGCATGGTCATGGAGTTTTGGTGATGGAGGAACATCCGTTCAACAAAATCCTACTCATTTTTACACGACTGCAGGAACTTATAATGTTACTCTTACAGCAACTAACCCATACGGAACAGATTCATATGTGTCGAGTGTAACAGTGCAAGTTATTCCGGTGAGTATTACTGTAACAGGAACCATGATGCCGAATCAAGTGTTGCAATTCACAGCTACTTCAGCAGGAGCAACTTCATTCAATTGGAATTTTGGTGATGGTTATTCTGCATCTATTCAGAATCCTATGCATACTTACACAACGAATGGTGTTTATATTGTAACATTAGTTGTTCAGAATGCATCGTGTACTGTTACAAAATATGATACATTAAATATTGGTGTAATTGGTGTTGATGAATTGCTTGAAGAAGAAACAATGGTCGTTTCGCCAAATCCATTTACTGACGAAGTGTCGATTTATTATAATGTTTCAGGAAATAAAAATGTAACACTTCAAGTCACTGACATTGCAGGGCGATTAATTCAAAATCTTGTTCTCGATGAAAAACAAATTGGTGGAATTCATAAATATCTTTTCACGGGAGATGCAGAAGGTGTTTATCTAGTTCACTTGGTAATTGATAAAGACGTAATTACTAGGAAAATTGTAAAAGTTGGAAGTAAATAGCGAAAGCGACTTTTACATTCACAGCTACATTTAGTTTATTGGTCAAGGGTCAAGGGCATCACTGTCTGATAAAACTAATTTCATAGTGCAGTAAATCCTAGCTGCTAGTTCTAGATTTCAATTTTTCTTTTTTTGTTTGCCCAAAAAAAGAAACAAAAAAAGGGCCCAACGCGCACCAAATCATTTGAAACTTCGATTATTAGACACAACCTTGATTAACCTTTCAAATGATTTCGCGCAACGCGTTGACTCCCCGCACAACAACTGTTCTATCCTTGATTAAGAACGATGTGTGTCAAGAAATTGTGGGGGCTTGCTTTGAATTTATTCCGAGAACTGTTGATTTAAGTTATAATTTAAAGCTAAAATTACAGAGTTTGATTTTTATTGGACAGTTTTGGGTCAAGGTCAAAGGTTAGTACTGCCGTATTAACCTTTGACCCTTGACCTTTGACCAGAACTTAAATTCCCCACATTCTTTCCCAAAGCGACTTCAACGCTTTCTTCCCCGAACCTTCAAACCGTCCACGTTGAATCACCAAATCATTGTTTGCATCTTCACCAAGAATGTATCTAAAAACAAAATTGGATTCACAATTATCCCATCCGGCGAGTTGTCCAAATCGAATATCATTGAAATTGATTCCCCCACCTATAGAATCGATCACATAATATCCTTTTGAAAATCGTTTCAATTTTTCTAGATCTTGATCAGATGGAAGAGCATTAAGTAAATTTTTATTTTGACTTTTATAACAAAATTTTATTTCGTCAGATTTATCAAAAATGGATTTGTATCCAACATAAAATCCGGTGTCTGTCTTAGCAACAAGGTACCAGAGAAAATTATTGAGTGGAGATGGAGTCACAAAATAATTATCAGTACTTATTCCTTGTTTTGTCATTTGCTTTTCCGTTGCTGAATTAATATAGATCTTATCGCAAACGGCCATTACTAAATATAATCCGCAAATAATAAAAGCACCATTGCTCCATTTTCTTCTTGCAGGATTATCTTTTTTCATGATCAACAAAGCAATTGCTGAGATCAGTAGTGCAATTGTGAAAAATGGATCTGCCACAAAAATTAAATCGAAACTAACTCGCAAATGATTGAAAGGTTCCAACCAACCAGTTCCGTAGCAAGTGAACGAATCAATTATTATGTGAATGAAATTCCCCGTACCCCAAATCAGTAACCAGTCTTTAAAAAGCATTGGGGTTTTACTGTACCATCTCGTAAAAAGGAAGGCGAGAAGTGGACTTGTTATCAATGCAAAAAGGATGGAATGTGTAAATCCTCGATGAGCTAGTAGAGAATCGGCCTGATTCATCCAAAATGAGGTAATAACATCAATATCAGGTAGATTGTTGGCAATTGCGCCCCAAAGCATTGCTTTTTTGCCTATTTTTTTGCCTGCAATTGCATCTCCTAAACATGCACCAATTACGGTGTGAGTTAATGAATCCATCGTATTCCTTCAGTGTTAATTTGTTGCTAAAAGTAGAGTTTAGAAAAGCAATAAACTGTACCTTCGCCAAAAATTTATCAAATGGAGGTAGGAAACAACAAAGTAGTGACTGTGACATATCAACTTCACTCAAATTTGCCGAAAACAGAAAAAGCACATGTGGAAACAGCTGATAAAAGCAATCCATTGCAGTTTCTTTATGGTGTCGGAATGATGATCCCGGGTTTTGAAAAAGGACTTGTCGGAAAATCAACAGGAGATAGTTTCGGTTTTACAATTAATCCCGAAGATGGTTATGGAGATAATGATGCATCAGCAATTATTGATCTTCCAATCGATATCTTTAAAGTAGATAACGTAATTGATCTGAATCTTCTAAAAATTGGAAATGTTTTACCGATGAGCGATAACACCGGTAATGTCCTTAATGGAAAAGTTGTTTCATTTGACGACACCGCAGTAAAAATGGATTTCAATCACCCGCTTGCCGGACATGAATTACATTTTACAGGTGAAATTATTGAAGTGCGCGAAGCAAGTCCTGAAGAGGCTTCTCATGGGCATGTGCATAGTGGGGATGGGCACGACGGACATTAAATTTCTAGAAACAAAGATAGTTTTCTGTATTTTCACGGTTCAAATCGAACGCCTTTTAAATATATAATATGGTATATTTAGATTAATCAGTTTAACAATATTAATTAATAAAATGATTAAGAAAATTTTTATTGAAAATTTTAAGGCGATTCATCATGGAACGGGCTTGGATATTCAACCATTTACCGTTTTTATTGGAAATAATGGGACAGGTAAAAGCAGTATTATTGAAGCGTTAAGAGCATTACAAATTGGGGTTTCTTCTGATTTGAATTCTGCTTTCGAAGAGTGGGGCGGTTTAGAAAAAGTTAGGAATAATAATGCTGATTTGACAAGGGAAATATCAGGTTTTGGAATTCCTAAATCGGTATTTGAACCTTTGAAAATTGAGATAACTGCTGTTGTTAATGAAAAATTATATGATTATAAGGTTAGGATAAATTTAGAAAGAAGTTATTATGTTGTTGAGTATGAAGAATTGATTTGTGATCAAAAAAAGGTCTTTACTTCAATTAAACTTGAAGGTGTTGAAGAGCCGGAAGTTTTTTATTATAATGACAATGGAGAACAAATTGCTTTCCCATTTATTCACAATTCTAATAGTTTGATTTTGTCATTTAAAGGTTCACCAAGTTATTTCTTTAAACCACTATCGGATTTTAGCTCATATATTGAAGATTGGCAATTTTTATATTTAAATGCCCATATTATGGGTGTTCCATCAGTAGAAAATAAATTGACAAGGATAAAAAAATTGAATTTTGATGGGCAAAATATTGCAGAATTTATTTTTTGGTTGAAAAATGAAAACCTTGTAAATTTTGATTCTTTAATCGAAAAGATGAAATTTGTTTTACCATACATTGATCATATAGATTCAGATTTAATAACGGAGACAAAGAATACAGAATTTGAATTAAAACTATATGAAAGTTCTAATTTACAAAAATCTATTCCTAGTTGGTTGCTCTCTTCTGGTACACTTAGAATTTTAGCTTTACTTGCTATGTTCGAGATAACTGATAAGCCAAGCGTCCTATTTATTGATGAAATAGAAAACGGTTTAGACCCAAGAACTATTGGTTTATTGTTAAGTCAAATTGAGAGTGTGTTTTTAGATAAAACGATGCAAGTAATTATTACTACACATTCTCCATTTCTTCTTGATATGATTCCAATTGAAAGTGTAATTGTCTCGGAGAAATCAGAGAAAGGGAGTACTTATAAAATTCCGGCTAATAATAGCGAACTTAAAAATTGGAAAAACAAATTTTCACCTGGGAAACTTTATACTATGGGTAAATTTAGCTGAATATGAAAATAGGTTTTATTCTTGAATGCTCTACTAAAGGACCGGATGCTGATATTTACCCATATTTGGCTAATTTTTTTTGTAGCAATTTAATTTTAGCTTCACCTGAAACATTGGGAAACAAACAAAAATTAATTATTGAGGGTCCTTTGGTTGCGAAAACCTTAATTGAGGATGGATGTGATTTTGTTTTTTTTATTTGGGATAGGATGCCGAAATGGGGCGGTAGTGGTAAATGTGCAGATCATATAAATGAAATTGAAGAAGGGATTAAACAATTAGAGATTGAAAGGAAGAAAATAATTTTGTGTTGCATGGATGAGATGTTGGAGTCTTGGTTGATTGTTGATGGAAAATATATCACTGATTATTTTCAACAGTTTTCAATAACAAAGTTGAATAAATTTGGTGATAATAAAAATAATTCTTCGCAGTCAAGTCCCAAGGATAGAATTTTGAAATTTAATGGCAAATACAATGACTATAAAGATAATTTTAAAATAGTAAAGTCAATTGTTGATTTTACTATGCATTCAAGATGGAATAGTTCGTTTAAATTCTTTAGAGAACAAATTGAACAGATTTGTAACTAATCAATGTTGTTGAATATAATACATTTGCCAGAAAGAGTGGACAGATATCACTCTGTTTTGAATGAAATTTCCAAACAATGTGTTGTAGACTATAAATTTTGGAGCGGAATTATTGATTTAGATTTACCTCAAAAAGGAATTTCAAAAGCACATAAACAAGTTGTAAGGGATGCAAAATTTAGAAAATTAAAAGAAGTATTGATTTGTGAGGATGATATTCTTTTTTCAAGAAATGATTCTTTGGATTATTTTTTAAAAAACAAGCCAACAAATTTCGATATATATCTTGGAGGTATTTACGAAGGGCAATTAAGAAAAAATAATACTGTTATTGATTTTTCTGGTTTGACAATTTACATTATTAAAGAATCTTTTTACGATACTTTCCTTTCAATTCCTGAAGAAGTTAACCTTGACCGAGGATTAAGAAATAAGGGCAATTATGTAGCATGTAATCCACTTATTGCTAAACAACTTAGTGGATATAGCGACAATTTAAAAAGGTACTGTGACTACACTGAAAATTTAAAGAGATTCACTTATTATTGACAAATTAGATGAAAACCGGGAATTTTAGAGTCTGACGTACAATCGTTTAAAGTTTAATGTTTAAGGTTAGGACATCGCCAACATTAAACATTAAACTTTAAACAAATTTTAGTAGTTAAAACGGAAGATCATCCTTACCCGACGGAGCCTGATCAAAATATTCAGGAACCGACTGGTCCATACTTCCGCCGCTTGTTGTTGATGAACCATTACGGTCGATCTTCCAAGCTTCAAGTGTATTGAAATATTTTATTTCGCCTTGTGGACTCGTCCATTCTCTTCCACGAAGATTGAAATGTACAGTTACAGTTTCTCCGTCTTTCACACCGTCAAGTAATCCACAACGATCTTGCGTCAATTGAAAACTGATATGCTGAGGGTATTGCGATGAATTATCAGTCAATACGAATTCTCTTTTCTTGAAACGGTCGTTCACAACCTGTTCCTCTTTTTTTACTTTTAATATTCCTGTGATTTGCATGTTAAATAGAATTTTGCGGTAAAAGTAAGCCTTTCTACCTTTCAAAACTGACAGTCATCTAAAAAATCATTAACAATCGCCATATTTTAGCCTTAATTTTTGCTGTTTTTATTGAAATTCAATTTACTCTTCGCTCAACTTTGCGTATGTTTATATCCGTTTTCACACAAAAAATAAAGAATCCTTTACCACACTATGCTAAAATCTGCCGCAATACTATTTTTCACATTCATAAGCTATTTTTCCTTCTCTCAAGGTCATATTACGCCGGTTTGGAAAAAGGATTTTAAAAAGGCGCTAAATACAATCAACCGAGCGACGAGCGTAAAAACCGATCGATTCGGAAATTGTTATGTTCTTGGAATTACTTCTATGGTTGATTCGTCAAAAGACATTCTTATTGTAAAATATTCTTCGGATGGTTCTGAGCTTTGGCAACGAACTTATACGAATAATAATGTTGGCGATAATTATCCAAAAGCAATGTCATTGGATTTATATGGCGATGCGTGGATCTGTGGAATTTCAAAACCTTCGCTGGATAAATGTGATTTCCTAGTTACCAAATTTTCGAATGAAGGTGTTCCGGAAATGACATATACGTATGATGGTCCTGATCATTTGTTTGATGAAGCCAATTGCATTGGAGCAGATAAATTCGGAAATGTTTATGTTGGTGGCTATACTACTTCTGCAGATAGCGGACTCGATCTTTTGATTGTACGATTCAATCAAGATGGAACACTTGCATGGAAAAATAAATACGCAACAACGAAATTAGATCAAGCAACTTCATTGGTAGTGGATGATTCCTGCAATGTCTATATTTGTGGAAATACAAATAACTCTCAGAGAAGCTCCGATATTATCATTCTTAAATATGATTCTGCAGGAAATAGAAAATGGTTTCAAGTGTACGATGGAATTTTTAATGAAAGAGATGCTGCCAATGTAATTCGTCTCGATGATTCATTGAATATTTATGTGTCAGGTTTTGTAAATCATACAAACGATCGTTCTGATCTTCCTGTCCTTAAATTCAATCCTGCAGGAGTCTTAGTCAAAGAAGCTTTGTACAATGGTGTTTCTGCAGATTGTGATGCGACCTCATTGCGTCCGGAAAATGAATTTGTTTTTGTGACCGGAAAAAAGATAGAATACAATCAAGGAATTACTTCAGGAGTGTTGCTGAAATTTAATAAAGCCGGCAATGAAAAAATGTTTCTCAAAACACCTGACGATGTAATGTTCGAAGCAACGCATCGTTATGGAAATAAAGAAATCGTTTTCGGAACAAAATTAACACACCCTGAAAGTACTCTCATTCCTTTCATCGCTGAAATAGATACATTACCACAATTTAGATGGACATTTGCTGATTCAACTGTTTATGGCATCTCACATTTTGTAGATGTTGAAATTGATAGAGAAAGTATTTATTTTCTGGGTGATGATGCCGGTGATGCAACCGGAACAATTAATCTTCTTAAATATAAATACATTGCAGATATCGATAATAAGAAAAAAGCAAATACTATAAAATCTTATAAGAGTGGAATTCCAAAAAATAAATGATCAATTACTGACTGAATTCAAAGCTATCGTTGGCGATGAGTTTGTCTATACAAATCGTGAAATCCTGGAACAGAATTCACGTGACTATACAGAAGATCTTCGCTTTTATCCGGAAGTCGTTGCTCGACCTTCTAATGCTGAAGAGATTTCTCTACTTCTTAAAATATGCAATCAAGCTAAGGTTCCAGTAACTCCACGAGGAGCTGGAACAGGATTGAGTGGTGGTGCGCTTCCGATTTTTGGCGGATTAGTTATTGCAACTGATCGCTTGAACAAGATCATTCAGATCGATGAAAGAAATTTACAAGCTACTGTCGAACCGGGTGTGATCAATCAAGTATTTCAAAATGCAGTAATGGAAAAAGGATTGTTTTATCCGCCTGATCCTGCAAGCCGTGGTTCTTGTTTTCTCGGTGGGAATCTTGCCGAAAGTGCCGGTGGACCAAAGGCTGTGAAGTATGGAGTAACAAAAGATTATGTGTTGAATTGCGAAGTGGTTTTGCCAACAGGAGAAATTATCTGGACAGGCGCAAACGTTTTAAAAAATTCAACCGGTTATAACCTTACGCAACTTTTGATTGGGAGTGAAGGAACGCTCGGTATCATTACAAAAATTGTTTTCAAATTACTTCCGCTGCCAACAGAAAATCTTTTAATGCTCGTACCTTTTTTTAGTGCAGAAAAAGCATGTGAAGCGGTGTCTGCAATTTTCAGAGCGGGATTAACTCCATCAGCTTTGGAATTCATGGAACGTGATTGTCTTTTGTTTGTAATGAAACATGTTGATGTAAAAATTCCACTCAAAGATGAGATTAATGCACATTTACTAATTGAAGTGGATGGCAACGATCGCGATGTACTGTTTAAAGAATGCGAAAAAATTTCCGAATTACTTTATCAGTATGAATGTGATGAAGTACTCTTCGCAGATACTGCTCAACAAAAAGCAGACTTGTGGCGTGCGCGTCGCTCGGCTGGTGAAGCTGTAAAATCACATTCTATCTATAAAGAAGAGGATACGGTTGTGCCAAGGGCTGAACTTGCTGTTCTTCTAAAAGGTGTAAAAGAAATTGGAACGAAATACGGTTTCCGTAGTGTTTGTTACGGTCATGCAGGCGATGGAAATTTGCATGTGAATATTATCAAAGAAGAAATTTCGGATGATGATTGGAATACTAAAGTTCCACTTGGAATTAGAGAGATCTTCGAATTGTGCGTATCACTAGGTGGAACAATTTCCGGCGAACACGGAATCGGTTACGTTCAAAAAAATTACATGGATATTGCATTTAACAAAACTCAAATGGATCTGATGAAAGGAATCAAAAACCTCTTCGACCCGAATGGGATTTTGAATCCGGGGAAAATCTTTTTGTAGTAAGTAGCGAGTGGTAAGTAGTAAGTAGCAATACATTCTTAATTGGAAATTGTTTCTACTATTATTGCTAATCACTAATCGCCAATTACTATTCACCGTTAAAAGAATTCAATTTCCTAAAGTAACCATTGCTACTCACCACTCACTACTTACCACTCACCCAAAAAAAAGTGAAAGACAAAGTTATAATCATCACCGGCGCATCAAGCGGAATAGGAGAGGCCTTAGCGAAAAAGTTTTCATCGCAGGGCTCAACTGTTGTTCTTGCTGCTCGACAATTGGATAAATTGAATTCCCTTAAATCATCGCTTGAAAAAAGTGGTGCAAAAGTTCATGCTGTTGCTTGTGATGTTAGTGTTGAAAGCCAATGTAAATCGTTGATAGATGAAACAATTAGAATGTACGGCCAAATTGATGTTCTCATTAACAACGCCGGCATTTCTATGCGTGCTCTCTTTAGTGAATTGGATCTGGATGTTGTTCGAAAAGTGATGGACATTAATTTCTGGGGCGCTGTATACTGTACAAAATATGCTTTCCCGCATCTTTTAAAATCGAAAGGAAGTATAGTTGGTATCTCTTCTATAGCCGGAAAAAAAGGTTTGCCGGGACGTGCCGGATATTCTGCATCTAAATTTGCACTCGAAGGATTTCTTGAAACAATTCGTACAGAGAATCTGAAAAAAGACTTACATGTTCTTGTTGCTTGTCCCGGATTTACCGCTTCTAATATTCGTCAATCTGCTCTCGCCAAAGACGGCTCACAACAAGGTGAATCTCCGCGCGACGAAAAAGACATGATGTCAGCTGATGAGGTTGCATCACACATTTATCTTGCAGTCGTAAAACGTAAACGTGATCTTGTACTAACAGGAAATGGAAAGTTAACTGTATTTCTCAATAAATTTTTCCCTGGTTTCATGGATAAGATGGTTTATAACCATATGGCAAAGGAGCCGGATTCGCCATTTAAGTGAGTGGTAAGTAGTAAGTGTTGAGTAGCACTACTTGCTTAATGAAATTGTACCCATTTAAAGGTGAAAATAAAAATTACCGAATACTTTCTTTATTCGAAGCTAAGTTTTCCAAAATGCATGTAGTGCTACTCACCACTTACTACTTACCTCTTACTTTATAGTCGTTTGCATTTTCCCCACTCCCAAAAACCGATCCTTCTCATTGTAAACATAAACATGGTAAACTCCTTGCTTGTAAAAAGTGATTTCTTTATAAAACCATGTGCTCTCAGGATTTACTTTCATTTTGACTGAATTCACAAAAGTTTCTTTCTTGTCGATCATCAGATAAATATCGAATGTCACTTCTTCAGAAGCAATACTGTTTTTGTGTTTAACAAGTACATTGAAGAATCCGCCTTTCTTACTAATTGAAAAATATCCGCTCGGATTAATTGCTGTTCCATCTTTTGCAACTTTTTCACAGAAGATCACATCTTGCGCTTGAAGTCCGGCGAAAGCGAGTAAAAAGAAAAATAGAATTGTGATCTTTTTCATCATTAGAATTGAGCAGTTATTCGAAGATTCAATTGACGACCGGTCAAGTAATTTGGAACTGCATATTGACGCGCATTAGATACATCAGTAATCCACGTGTACGATGCAACATTACTTACTTGTAATAAATTGAATACCTCTAATCCAATCCACATTGACTCGAAACTTTTTAGCAATTTCCCTTGTGGTTTCTTTTTTACTTCATCGCCGATAAGTTGTTTCGAAAATCCGATATCTACTCGTCTATAAGTTGGAGTGCGAAGTAAATCTGTATAACGATTTTTGCCCGGTGGCCCAAAAGGCAAAGCAGTTCCGAAGACCATGCTCAATTGCATTTTATAGGTTGGGAATTTCGGTAAATAATCTTGGAAGAAGATTGCAAAGGTGAGTCGTTGATCGGTTGGACGCGGAATATAACCCGGTTCCACTTTTACGGAATCTACAGCTTTTGAATTTGATGTGTAGCCCGGATAAACCTCTTCGCCATCGCTGTTAAAGTATCGATAATAAAAATCGCCTCGTACGTCCTCTTCTGTTTTCAAATAGGAAAGACTGATCCATGATTCTGCTCCTTGAACAAAATCTCCGAACAAACGGAAGTCCATTCCTTGAGCATATCCTTTCGACGTATACTGAGGTAAATATTTCAAACGGATATTGTCAACTTTATACGGAATTAAATTTTCCAATGCTTTGTAGAATGCTTCAGCTGTCAATTTGAATTCTCTACCAAATGCCAGGAATGTATAATCGCCACCGACAACGAAATGCAGTGACTTTTGTGCTTTTATTTCCGGATACAATTTTCCGTCTGAACCACGAAGTTCACGATAGAAGGGAGGCTGATAATATACTCCCGTTGCTGCACGTAAACTTAAACTTTTTGAAAACTTCGGTTTATATGTAACTGAAACTCGCGGACTAATTATTAATTGTTCATTCAGATCAGAATAATTGGCGCGTAACCCTGTAGTAAGAACTAATCGTGTTGTATCTGTGATCTGCCATGTATTCTGTATATATCCACTCAAACGATTTGTTGTCAAATTATTTCTTGCAATCACAACATCATTCAGTACGATTTGCGGATTTAATGAATCGCGATATGAACTGATTGAATATCCTGCGGAATCGTTATAGTACCATTCGTGCAATTTATCAGTAAAATTTTCCTGCTGAACTTTTAATCCCCATTGCCATAAACTAGTTTTATTAATGATCTCACCTTTTTGCTCCAGTGAATATATTTCTCCATCCAATTTATTTCTTGCATGATTCAAAAATGAACCAACGCCCAAATTGAATGCAACATTTCCGAAATTGTCTTTTCCTAAATCATTTTCAAGTTGGTCTAGAAAATATTGCCCGAGGATGTCAAAATTCTCTTCTTCATGCGAATTATATGCGGTGCCAATTAATTTTAATGTAAGCTTAGGCTTTGGTTTGTAAGTAGCAGAAACAGAACCTGTAAATGTTTCGTAGCGATCCGTTTCTTGTCCTTCGAAAAATACTGTAAATCGTTTTGCATCGTTGATCGTTCCGAAATTTGTTTCGCGTGATTGTGGAACAAGGTTATATCGATTGCGAGCATAATTTCCAAAAACTTCTATGTTCAGTTTTTTTGAAAGATCATATCCTGTCACTAATTGAATATCTGTAAACGATGGTTTGTATTCACCGGATGTTTCAAATGTATTCAATAGATACTGATTCGACTTTTGTCGAGCTCCTATCATATAATAAAACTTTCCCGACTTGCTTTGATTTTCAAATTCAAGTGAAGCACCAAGCAACGACGCACTAAATGCGCCTGCAAAATTTCGTGGTCTACGATATCTAATATCCAATACAGAACTTAATTTGTCGCCATATTTTGCATCAAATCCACCGGCAGAAAATTTAATAGCATCCACCATATCAGGATTAATTACGCTCAATCCTTCTTGTTGTCCGGAGCGAACCAATAATGGTCTATAAACTTCGAAGTCGTTAATGTAAACCAAGTTTTCATCGTAGTTTCCACCACGTACTGAGTAAGTAGAACTTAATTCATTTGAAGAAGAAACACCGGGCATTGTTTTCAATATGTCTTCTACCGATTGATTTGGTGTAGGAATATTCTTTACAACTTTCGGATTGATTCGAGTAACGTTATCATTTTTCAATGATTTGTCAACGACAGTAAATTCGTTTATCTGGTAAACTTTTCCTGTCATCCGAGAATTGATTTCCTTCTTTTCACCGGGAGCAACTCTAATGTTAAATGTGTCTTGCTTTAGTCCTTGATATGAAATGATCAATTGAAGATTTTCATTCGCCGGAACTTGTAAAGAGAAATTACCATTGTCTTTTGTATACACGCCAATAGGTCGGCCAATTACACCAATGGTTGCACCGAAAAGTGGATTGCCATTAGGATCTTTTACAATACCGATTACTGTCGCATTTTGTTGAGCGCTTGTATCAGCACACATAAATAGAAAAACGAAAATCGAGAAAAGCAGTCTTTTCAATACCATAGAGTGGGAGATGTTTGGTCTGTTGATTAGTCTTTAATCGGTGAAGGTTTCTTTTTAAAGTAACCATCTTTCCATTGCTGAATAAATTTAGACCAAGCGATTGGGTTCAATAAATTGTTTGGTGGCAGCTGACCGGCATAATAAATTCCGGTAGTATGTTGTTCCATTGCATTCTTATAATTCATGCTTCCGTCCATTGGCATTCCTACTGCCAGATAAGCAAGTTTGTCTTCAGCTAGATTTTTCTGGGCTCGAACGATATCATCATCATGAACTCGTAGTTGAATGAAGGCTTCTTTGAACTGTTCCTTAGTTGGCCAAGGGAAAATCACAACTTCTCTTAAAAGTATAGTATCAGTTTTAAGGATCTGAATCATTGAACATCGCATATCAGTCAATGTATCAGGGATCACAAAAATTGCTTTTTTATAGCCAATAGCTGCGAACTCAATTGTGTCATGCATCTTGGCCACAAAAGAGAAAAAACCGAAATAATCACTGATCGTTCCGCGGTTGGAATTTTTGATCATCACACTTGCAAATGGAACAGGAACTAAACTATCTGATGTCACCACAACACCTGAAAACTGTACTAAATGCGATTTGTCGATTTGTTGTGCTTGTGTTCCAAATGAAATTAAACTCACAATTATCAATAGTACTATTTGCTTCATTGATCAATACGATTTATTATTCGCTAAAGTAGTCACTTATTTTCAACTCACGAACGGTAAATTCATGTTAAAAATTGTTACTTTTCAATGATGATTAGTTGATTGAAATTAGTTAAATTTGGAGTAATTCTACGTCTCAAATGTTTCGAAATCTCGGTTATTTATGGAGTCTTCTTCCAGGTGTAATTACCATTTCCGGTAATCTTTTGGGAGGATATTGGGTCGTCGGAAACCTGGTCTTTTCACTTGTATTTCTTAGCGCAATTGAATGGTTTATGCCTGAAAATAAGTCGAATACACATTCTGAAAGTAGTTTTGTTCCTAGCCTGATCTTATATTTTCATGTAATTCTTCAATTGCTTTCTCTTTCTTCATTGTTCTATTCCTTCTCTGTTGGAAGAATTCATGGGTTTGAAATTATTGGAGCTTCGATTTCTACAGGAATACTTTCAGGTACTTCTGCAATCGTTGTGGCTCATGAACTTGTGCATAGAAAAAACCAATTTTTAAGAAGCCTCGGAAAGTTGCTGCTCTTCAGCGCAGGGAATATATATTTTTATGTAGAACACCTTCGTGGACATCATAAATGGGTGGGGACAGATAAAGATCCTGCGACTGCAAAACGTGGTGAATCAATTTATCAGTTTTTTATCAGATCAATGTTCGGACAAATCAAAAGCGCTTGGCATTTAGAAGAAGATCGATTGAAAAAAGAGAGTAAAAGCTTTTTGAATAATGTAGTTTTGCAAAATTCTATTATCCAATTTGTCCTACTCTTTGCAATTTATTTTGTTTTCGGAAAAATGGGTGTTGCAATTTATATGTTGCAATCATTAGTAGCGAACTTTTTATTGGAGTACACAAATTACATAGAACATTATGGACTCACCCGAGCAGAAAATGAAAGAGTGCGGGAAAACCTTAGCTGGCAATCAGACAAAGTCATCAGTCGATTTTTTCTTATTGACCTGAGTCGTCATAGTGATCATCATTATTATTCTTCAAAACCATTTCATGCTCTTGATACGTATGAAAACAGTCCGAAACTTCCCGGTGGTTATGCATCATCAATTTACTTGGCATTACTTCCGCCACTTTGGTTCAAAGTTGTTGATAAGTGTCTGGATAATTATAAGGTTTCTGGTTTGGATAAATTAAAAGCAAATTGAGTATGAGAAATTATTACAAAGTTAATTCGATTTACATAATATTTTTTCTTGCAACCATAGTTTCATTTTTGAATTCATGCAAGAAGGATGAAATTGTAGTTGCAAATGCAGATTCTTATCTTGACTATTATCGCGTCGATATTGGATACTGGATAGAATATGAAGCGGATTCAATTATACATTTTGATAGTGATGATGCATTGCTCATTGA
>JANOBV010000226.1:0-3382 GCA_031411835.1 Bacteroidota bacterium
TACTACTCTTCTATTTTGCTTTTGTTTTACTTGTCATCATTTTCAACGAAGCAACCTCCATGTCTGTAAGGAATCTCCATCTTCCGCGCGGAAGATCTTTCTTCGTTAGTCCCGCAAAGATCACACGGTCAAGTTTTTTTACTTCGTAACCTAAGTGTTCAAATATTCTTCTTACAATCCGGTTCTTGCCTGAATGCAATTCTACCCCTACTACATTTCTGTCTTCACCATTTCCTGCATAAAGAATGTTGTCAACTTTAATAGGACCATCTTCTAACTTCAAACCTTCAGTGATTGCTTCCATATCTTGAGTCTTCAAATTCTTATCTAATTCCACTTGATAAACTTTCTCCATCTGGAAAGAAGGATGCGTCAGCTTTCTTGCAAGGTCGCCATCGTTTGTAAATAGAAGTACACCTGTTGTATTTCTATCTAATCGTCCAACCGGATAAACACGTTCCTTACATGCTTTCGCAATAAGTCCCATTACCGTTTTACGATCTTCAGGATCTTCAGTTGTCGTGATAAAATCTTTTGGCTTATTCAAAAGAATGTACACCATACTTTCACCACGAAGCGTTTCACCATTATATTTTACTTCATCACCCGGCAATACTTTGTAACCCATTTCTGTAATTACTTTTCCATTAATGGAAATTACACCAGCTTCAATCATTTCATCTGCTTCACGACGTGAGCAGATTCCTGCATTGGCAATGAATTTATTTAAACGTGTTGAGTCATCATCCGTCTGAGGTCTTGCTTTTGATGGCTTTTTCTTTTCGCCATAAAATCCGGTTGACTCTTTACGATTCCATTTCGTTGCTCCGAATTCTCCTTCATCTTTCTTTCCTCTGAAAGAAGGTTTCTTATCAAATGATCCTCCACGACTTCCTGCAGAACTTCTTCCTGCCGGCTTATCTCCTCTTGAACCTCCTCTTGCTCCTGCATCACGCGAACCTGTTGAAGATGTTCTTCGCTTGCTGCGATCGAATTCACTTTTCGGTGCATCATCATTAAATGCTTTACGCGTGGGACGTTCAGCATCGGGTGTTATATCTCTTCCAAATGTTGGGCGACGATCATCGCTACCCTCTCCTCTATTGTAATTTCTTTTTGGTGCTGTTTCATCGAATGAACGACGCGGACGTTCTTCTCTTGGTGAAGATGAATCATCTCGTTTTGTATATGCACGTTTTGGTTTCTCATCGAATGAACGAGATGTCTTTGGACGTTCACCGAAATTCGTTCTGCGTTTGTCGTCTCTCGAAGGAGATTTATATTCACCTTTATCGTATGCACGTTTTGGACGTTCGTCAGATGAGCTTGATCTTCTTGGACGATCATCAGTGCCTTCTCCTCTTGTATACGGACGTTTCGGAGTTTCATCATCTCCACTTGTGCGTCTTTCTTCTCTTATCGAATCTGTGTCGTCGCGTTTTACATACGCACGTTTCGGTCTCTCTTCAAATGAACGGGAAGTTCTTGGGCGATCGCTAAATGGAACTTCTCCACTTGGTGTACGTCTATCATCACTTGGTGCATCCGAATCATCGCGTCTTGTATAAGGTCGCTTTGGTTTTTCATCGAATGATCTTGATGTTTTTGGACGACCACTTGTACTTCCGCCTCTGTTATATGGTCTCTTTTGAGAGTCTTCACTTGAGCGTGAACGTTCAGTACTTCCTTCTCTTGATGGACGTCTTGGTTCATCGCCAAAAGATCTTGTTGATCTTGGACGATCACTACTTCCTTCGCCTCTGTTGTATGGACGTTTTGGTGCATCATCGTTTCCGGATGTACGTCTATCGTCTCTTGGGGCATAAGCCCTTTTTGGTTTTTCGTCGAATGATCTTGATGTTTTCGGGCGACCGGTACTACCTTCGCCTCTGTTATATGGACGCTTTGGAGCTTCCTCACCGTAAGATTTTCTTGTTGGTCTGTCGCTTCCTCTATCATCACTTCTGGTACTGCGACGGTCACTTGGACCACTTGCACTCTTGCTAAATCGCGGTTTTTCGTTGCTCGACGAGGCGCCATATGCTCGTTTACCACCACTTTTTCCGCCACTACCTTTGGAAAAAGAGCGTTTTCCGCCTGATTTCGAAGAAGATCCTGTCCTGCCTGCTGAGGACCTGCCTGTTTTTTTCATCCGGCGAAGGTAAGTTTTTTTGGTGAGTAGTAAGTGGTAAGTGGTAATTAGCAACACATGGTATTTGCATTGCATTTCTTCAATCAAACCAAGTACACATTTCAGCTAAATAATGGCTAAAAAAGTCCAATTAAGAAAGTAATGCTACTCACCACTTACTACTCACTATTCAACACATCGGATAAAACGCATCCACAATATGCTCCTGCCGAGTATATTCATTGTTTGTGATCACAACAACGATATCAAAACGTGCTTCGCTTTCGGGATAAAATTCTTTCATGTAAAAATCGGCGACCTTGATGATCTGTCTTTGCTTTTTGATTGGAACGAGTAATGCAGGATCGCTGAGATAAGGACTCATACGAGTTTTGACTTCTACAAAAACTATTTGTCCTTCATGCTCACAAATGATATCCACTTCTTTGTGATCATAAAAGAAATTTTTCGTCAGCACTTTATAACCTTTTTTTGAAAGTTCTTCCGCCGCTAATTTCTCTCCTAACTTTCCTAATTCTTTTGCATCAACCATTGTGAAAACTCAATTCCATTTTATCAGTTACATTCAACGTCACTTCACTTCCCATCACTAACGGATAATTATTTGGAATATGTCCTGCAGGGAATCCATATACGACAGGGAAATTATATTCTTTCACGGCATCATGAATAATTTCTTCAGCAGTTTTACCAAATGGAATCGGATTGTCTTTCATTTCAGTCATTCCTCCAACGATCAATCCTGCGAGGTCTTTCAATTTGCCGCTTCGCTTTAAGTTCATCATCATTCTATCGATGTGATATAGATATTCATCAAGATCTTCTAGAAATAATATTTTTCCTGCGGTATCAATATCAGATGGTGTGCCCGACAAGCTATAAAGTATCGACAAATTTCCGCCGACAAGTCGACCTTTTGCTTTTCCTTTACGATTTAGTTTTTCTAATGCAGGCAACTGCTTTGAAGAAGAGTATCGAAGCGGTTTTCCAAAAAGTGTTTCTTTGAAAACTTGCAGACATGGCCCACTTAGCTTTGCAATATTCAATGACATTGGCGCATGCATGGTTTGAACCATACAATGTTTGTGAACATGGGAATGCATCACAGTGATATCGCTATAACCAATTAACCATTTCGGTTGCTTTGTAAATTTTTTCCAATCGATCTGATCAACTACTCTTACTGTTCCATATCCACCACGCGCAAACAACACAGCCTGAACATTTTTG
>JANOBV010000227.1:0-22058 GCA_031411835.1 Bacteroidota bacterium
AGACAACTATTCTTCGTTACGAGAATGGCCAATTGCAAGAGCGAAATGACATTCTTGCAATTGAAGAACCCTTGGAAATAAAAATGAACTATTTCTCGAATGGAAATTCAGTTGAGAAAAATATTTCAATCACAATGCGAACGCCGGGAAATGACAGTGAGTTGGCTGTTGGTTTTTTATTTACTGAAGGGATTATTTCAGACTTCAATCAAATTAAAAACATAAATCAGCTTTCCGAAAATTCGATAGTAGTAGAATTAATGGAGAATATCACCCCTGTTGAAAATAAACTTGAACGTAATTTCTACACAACTTCCAGCTGCGGCGTTTGCGGTAAGGCTTCTATTGACGCTATCACGACGGTTTCAAAATTCAAAATTGAAAACAAGTTCTTTCGACCGGATTCAGAAATCATACTTTCATTACCAGAAAAACTTTCCAAGCAGCAGGAAATATTTAAAAGTACCGGTGGACTACATGCCTCTGCCCTATTTGACCTAACAGGAAAATTTACTGAGTTAAGAGAAGATGTTGGTCGTCATAATGCTCTTGACAAATTGATTGGTTCAATGCTTATCAAAAACGAAATGCCATTAAGTAAATGTATCTTATTGCTTAGCGGTCGCGCTAGCTTTGAACTAATTCAAAAAGCAAGCATGGCAGGTATTCCAATCGTGGTTGCAATTGGCGCTCCTTCCAGTCTTGCTCTTGAACTAGCCAAAGAATTCGGTATTACGCTAATAGGTTTTTTAAAAAGCAATAAGTATAATTTGTATTGCTAACCTTTCATCAAGTTAGCATTACAAACTTTACTCAATTGATCACAAAATTCTTTCTCTTCAATTTTCCGTAATCATTCAATTCAAGCGAGTAAACTCCTTTTGCAAATTGTTTCTTAAGCACAACTTTTGAATCAACTGAAATTTGTCCAACTTGAACAATTTCTCCATGCATATTGTAGATTTTGTAATCAGAGGTTTCAATACTTTTAACAGAAATAAAATCAGTACAAGGATTTGGATAAACAATTGTTTCAGATGAATTATCAGTCGTAGCAATTCCCGTTGTTCCATTTAGTGTAACATCATCAATAATTAATCGCGTTCCAAAATTTGGTCCAGGCGGATAATCTGCAACACTATAGTAATTACTAAAATTGAGCGAGTACGATGCAACAGGATCTGTTGTCGTATAATAAATTGGAACACTCACATATGAATAAGAAGTATTTGTTCCTGCAAAAATGGAAATTGCTTCTCCAATTGTATTGCCCATTGAATCGTAAAATGTCAAACGTACAATTCCGGAATCACCATTAACAGAATTATACTTGTAATAGAAATTGAACTCTTGTGGCTGAATAGTAGAGTAAATAAATTCAAGCGAACCCCATGCAGTATAGATCGAATCTTCATCAACGCTTGCCCAACCTGCTACTGATTCATTGTAGTTATAATGAAGCATATTTCTCATTTCAAGAGCGTGGCTTCCTGAATGCGCATCAGTTGTTGCTGCACAAAACGGTCCGTCAAAAATCAGCGAATCCTGAATAACATTTCCTGCTGAATCAACCATAACAGCAAATAAAGTAACATTACCCCAATTACTCAAAGTCCCATCAGAAAGGATTGTTTCAAAATCACCATTAGGAATTTGGGATTTCACATCAACGTTTTTCAAAAACATTGACAAAATAGTTAGTAAGATCAGTTTTTTCATAATTTCATTTTTTCAGGTTAGAGTTCCAAATGGCCTGAATCCGACATTTTGAACAGGGCATTTACTTTCCTGTAAAACTAAATCGATACTGCAAGAAAGTCAAAAAAAACGAATCGACAAGAGGTAGACAAATCTCAATAATTTGTACTCTAGACGTAGACAAATATGCGTTTTTCAAGCAAAGTCTTTAAAAAGTGAGCTTATTACTGTTTAGTGAATCGGAAAGCCTACTATTTAAGATTTAATATAAAATCCGTTAAATTATCTTCTGTATTCAGTTGCATTTTCTTTCTTAAACGATAACGAGCTGTCTTTACACTATCCGGCGAAATATTCAGAATAGCTGCCATCTCTTTAATAGATAAATTCAATTTAATAAGTGCGCAGATTTTTAAATCGTTTGGACTTATATCAGGATATGATTGCTTTAATCTAGTATAAAAATTCTTATTGATACTTTCAAAATGAGTATTGAAATCGTTCCAGTCTTTATCTTGATTTTGCCCTCTGTTAATTATTTTTGACAATGGACTATCTATTGAAATATTTTTATCCTCATCTAATTTACTTTTCAACTCATGCATCAACTCGTTTTTCTGGAGCATCTGAGCAGTCATTGCCGTTAATTGGCTTTCTTTAAACTCCAATTCATTTTGCATTTGTTGCTCACGTAAGTGCTTTTGCTCTTCAATTGCTTTCACTAATGCATCTTTAGTTTTCAGTAGCAATTTATTTCTTTCATTATTTCTTCGAAGGAAAAATATTATTCCAACTGCTATGATCAAAACAAATCCAATTATTGCCCACAACAAATAATTCGTTAATCGAGCAACTTCCCTCTCCCTTTGGGCCAATTTTAATTGTCTGTCTTTCTCTGAAACGTCAAATTGAACCTCCAAGCTCTTCTGAATTTTTTGCTTTTCCCAAGAGTACATAGAGTCGCGAACAATTGTTCCTTTCTCTTCCAATTTTAAGGCTGACTGAAAATCACCCGATTCTTTCTTTAATGCAATCAATGCTTCCAATGTTTTTAAATAAAATGAGCGATCTGTTAAGGCCATTGCAATTTCATTAGCCTGCAAAACAATTTTCTCAGCTTCATTTTTATCATTAGAAAATTTCTGAAACCAATCACTCAATCCCAAGTAAGCAGTCACAAGTGCTTGTCTGTTTTGCGTACTATCAGCAATTTGAATAGCCCTATCAAGATATTGTCGACTAAGAAGTTTATTGCCTGAAGAAATTTCAATTTTAGCAACGGCTGTGTATGATCCTGGCAAGTATGTAAAGTTTCTTGTCAGCAATCTTTCTTCCAGTGCTTTACGATGGGAATAAGCTGAAGAGTCAGGTTGATTAAGATTTGCATAGGCAATTCCCAGGCTATTATAGATCAATCCAAGATACCCCGTTGAATCATTACTCTCAGGAAAACCCAGAGCCGCTTCCTTGCTCAACCTAATCGACTCTCGATAATTTCCTTGTCTGCTGTTGATCGTACTGACTAATTGCAAACACTTACTTCTTCCCACCAACTCCTTTTGTGGAGAAGTCTTTTCGAATTTCTTAAATTCCTCCATTGCTTTGATGCTATAATTCATCCCTTCAGTAAAACTAACACTGTACGAACAAATTCCCATGTATAACAATGACAAGGCGGTATTTTCAGTATCCTTTTCTAATTGAGCAGTTTTATAAGCTTCATCAAAATATCTAAATGCTTCTACATCATTATCTTTTACCAATTCGGCCCAACCTAAATTAATGATAACCTGCGATTTCTGCGAAAATGAATCGTTACAAAACAGAAAGAGAAATATAAAATACAAGAAACCTATTAAGATGAAACTGCAATTACAACCCCTCTTGAAAGAACTGTTTACTTCCTTTTTCTTAGAATCAATATTTACTTTCAAAATAGCAAAATTCAGCATATTGCAAATATGGTAATCATAATTGACATACAAGAGACCAATATAAATTGTCTACCCGATGTACACCAAAAAGTTATAAATTGAAGTCAAATCACTAGTAAAACAGAAAAATTATTGCTTAATTTACGAATATGAAACTCAGAATTAAAGGCAATACTATACGGTTCAGATTAACTAAAAGCGAAGTCGCATATTTTTCCGAGAAAGGTGAAATTCAAGAAACCACTAATTTCGGCCTAAAGAATTTTTCTTATGGAATGAAAGCTTCTGAAAACGTATCAACCATTACTGCCGATTTTTCAAACGACGGAATCACAATTTCAATTCCGGTTAGTCTGGCGAAGAATTGGACAGATTCAAACAAGGTTGGACTTTCAGAAGAGATGCCAATACAGGATAAAAAAAAACTATTTATCCTAATTGAAAAAGACTTTAAATGTTTGGATGAAACTTCTGAAGACCAAAGTGACAATTACGCCAATCCTCTTGCTGATAAACAAAAATGAAAATTGAAGAGGAAAATAATCAATTAGCTAATGCCGAAAATCCTGAGCGATTTACCGGCTTAAAATTAATTCGTCCAAAAACTGTAGCAGCCGGAATGCCGGCTATCTTTTCAAGTGCTAAGCACATCTTTTCTGAAATGGGTCCGGGACGTGCAATGAAAGCTCTCTTCGCTCTCAATCAGAAAGAAGGATTCGATTGTCCGGGCTGCGCATGGCCTGATCCGGATAATGAAAGAAGTTCACTAGGTGAATATTGCGAGAATGGCGTTAAAGCAATCGCAGAAGAAGCCACAACAAAAAAATTAACAGCAGATTTTTTTCGAAAGAATAGTGTGGCATCACTTTCTAATTTGAATGATTATGAAATTGGCAAAGCAGGACGCGTAGCAGAACCAGTTTACTTACCAAAAGGTGGTACACATTATGAAGCCATCACTTGGGAAAATGCATTTTCGTTGATTGCAAAAAGGTTGCATGAATGTAAAGATCCAAATGAAGCAGTCTTTTATACAAGTGGAAGAACATCAAATGAAGCTGCTTTCTTATATCAACTTTTCGTCAGACAATTTGGTACAAATAATTTACCTGATTGTAGCAACATGTGTCATGAGTCAAGCGGCGTTGCATTGACAGAAAGTTTAGGAATTGGAAAAGGCTCTGTTACTCTAGACGATTTTTACAAAGCAGAAGTAATAATTATTCTCGGACAAAATCCGGGAACCAATCATCCGAGAATGTTAACCGCTTTGCAAAAAGCGAAAGAGAATGGCTGCACAATAATTTCGGTAAATCCATTACCTGAAACAGGACTCATTGCTTTCAATGATCCTCAAAGTATAAAAGGAGCGTTGGGAATTAAAGCTCGGCTAACTGATATTTTTCTTCAAGTAAAGATCAATGGCGACATGGCTTTACTTCAGGCCATCGAAAAAGTGTTGCTGATAGAAGAAGAGAAAAATCCCGGAAGTATTTTCGATCATGATTTTATTGGAGAAAAGACAAATGGTTCAAAAGAATTTATTGAACATTTAATATCACTTGACTTGAAAAGTTTGATCTCTGCTTCAGGAATAAGTGAAGAACAGATCATTGAAGTTGTAAATATTTTTAAGACAAAAAATAAAATTATCGCATGTTGGGCTATGGGCTTAACTCAACATCAAAATGCAGTCGATACAATAAAAGAAGTTGTAAACATTCTTCTTTTAAAAGGGAGTATTGGAAAACCAGGAGCAGGAACTTGTCCGGTTCGCGGACATAGCAATGTTCAAGGCGACCGCACTATGGGAATTTACGAAAAACCATCAAATGATTTCTTGGACGCAATTCAAAATACATATTCGTTTAATCCGCCACGCAATCATGGCTATGATGTTGTTGAGTGCATTCATGCCATGCACGAAGGAAAAGTAAATGTCTTTATGGCAATGGGTGGGAATTTCTTATCTGCAACACCTGACACTACTTTTACTGCTGAAGCATTAAGAAAATGTAAATTGACAGTACAAGTATCAACAAAATTAAATCGAAGCCATCTCATTACCGGCGAAGAAGCATTGATCTTACCAGTGCTCGGAAGAAGTGACAAAGATGTTTTAAATAACGAAGAACAATTTATCACAACAGAAAATTCAATGGGAGTTATTCAAATGTCGAAGGGTAACCTTACTCCTATTTCAACACACCTGCTAAGTGAACCTGCATTAGTTTCTAAACTTGCATTAGCCTACTTCGGAAATACTTCATCTGTGCGCTGGGAAAAATATCTAGAGCACAACGATCATATTCGTGATGATATTGCTCAAACAATTTCCGGTTTTGAAAATTACAATACACGAGTAAGAAAACTTGGCGGCTTTTATTTACCAAATTCATCACGCGAACAAAAATTTCCAGTGCCATCAGGGAAAGCAGAATTCAATATCGGCAATGTAAAAGAGTTCAATTTGAAATCTGACGAATATGTTATGATGACCATTCGAAGCCATGACCAATTCAATACGACTATCTATGGATTAAATGATCGCTATCGTGGAATCATCAATGAACGTCGGGTTATCTTTATGAATGAAAAAGACATTGCAAAAGGCGGATTTAAAAATGGCGAGATCGTGGATCTTTATAATTTCGACAACAATATCGAAAGAGTTGCACATCGTTTTATAATTATTCAATTTAGTATCCCTGAAAAATGTACTGCGACGTATTTTCCTGAAACAAATGTTTTAGTTCCCATTGACAGTACGGCAGAAAAATCGAATACACCAACTTCTAAGTCGGTTATTATTCAGATCAGAAAGACTTCAATATTAAATTAGGGCAAGGGTAAAAGGTCAAAGGTAATGGCAGATTTCCTACCAACATTTGACATTTGACCCACTTAAACAGACTTCAGAATATATGCTCACCTTTAACTTCTCCCCCTTCCCAATTATAGAAACCGAAAGACTTTGGCTACGTCGGATGACAGTTGTTGATGCGAATGAAATATTTATCCTTAGAACTGACAAAGAAATCACTGAATATCTAGACAGAGATTTGCCGAAATCAATTGATGAAATCTACGATTGGTTAAAAAAAGTGGATGAAGAAATCGATCAGAATAAAGGAATTTCATGGGGAATGTATTTGAAACCTGAAAATAAATTCATTGGCAGCATTGGGATTTGGAGAACGATTCCTGAGCATCACAGAGGAGAAATCGGATATTCATTGCTTAGAGACTTTCAACGCAAAGGCTACACGTTCGAAGCAATGATCGCAGCTTTAAAATATAGTTTTGAAGAAATGAAATTGCATGGAGTTGATGCAAATATAAATCCGCTCAACAAACCATCACAAGGCATTCTTGAAAAAGCAGGATTTATTAAAGAAGCACACTTCAAAGAGAACTATTTTTATAATGGAAATTTTACTGACTCTGCCATCTATTGTTTATTAGCCAAAAATTTTGACTCAAAATAATTTTTAAACTATGGTCTCATTGTAATTAGTTGCAAGACATAATTATTTTCAATTAACGAATAATCGCTAGATTCGATTAATCCGTCACCGGTTAAATCAGAAGGGTAATAACCAAATCCCAAATTTATTACTTGAGACTCTACACTTGTAAAATCAGATTCGTCTATCAATCCATCCTGATTAACATCACCACTCCACAAAGCAAAAATTCCAGGCTCCACTTCTACCAAATTATCACCATAAGCTTGAGATTGACTTGCAGAAAAATTATAATCAAAACTATTGTTTACTAAAATCGGAGCACTACTCCATGTTTCCAAAGAATTTCGGTGATGAATTACCAAGTAATACGAATTACCATTTGAACTTAAAGGAAATGCGAAAGTTCCAATTCCATTTGTTCCAATTTGCCCAATTGAGGAAAATACAATCCCGTGTGGGAAATTCTCGTCTGCTAAATCAACTCTTATGGTATCACAAACTAATGGATAAAGAATAGGATCTAATGTAGCGATCATTGTAGAAGAAGTGAAATAAAATCCTTGCAGAAATAAAGTCAGTGTAAGTTCAGTAAGACAAACAGGTCCTTCATCAATCTGTCCATCGCAATCATCATCTAATGAGTTACAAATTTCAGTAGCACCAGGAAATATAAACCGATTCCCATCAACACAATCTCCGTTATTATCACTAGCACCTGAAGGTTGAATACAATTATAAACACCAAGATCAAATGCATCACCAAATCCATCAGCATCTGAATCTATATACCAACGTATCGGGAAACTAAATGGGTCTGCATCATCACAGTCTCCATCTAATATAGCAAAACCAGGTGGTGGAATACAACCAATTGCGGTTACACTATTTACTCCGAAACCATCACCATCTGCATCAATATAAAATGTCGAAGCGCTTGGTTCATTAATAGTAAATGTAGCTTGAGTAGAGGAAGTACAACCTGCTGCATCAACAATAGACAATGAGTAATCACCAGCCATAAGTGCAGTTTGATCACCATCAATTCCTTGATCCACAATATTAATTTTCCATCCCATGAAATCATGCAATCCGCATTGGTAATACAATAATGATGGATGACTCGCATTAGGAGTAAAAAATAATGTACCTGATGAAACTTGACTATTGACGACGCCATTAGTTACTTCAGATGCCATATTTGCTGAGCCACCTTCACTGGAAGTTGAAATAATAAATGCATGACCGGGAGCCATGACAGCAAATGAATAAGTAATTCCGCGAATCAATGTCAGCTCCATACCTTGAACACCGTTGATAGTAAAACCTTCAGGTCTGCCACCGAGGCCAAACTGTGGATGAGATTGATTTTTTGGTTCAACAATTACGGAAAAGGTAGGGCCTGTACCTATAACAGAATATGGAGATGTTCCACCTGTAGCTTCAAGGTTAACAGATCCATTTGCAGAAGCAAAACATGAAGCATCAGTTTTGCTAATCAGAGTATTGGTAATTGGACTTCCGTCATCATTAATTGTGTAAGTTGCATTTGCAGTACATCCATTTGCATCAATTACAAGTACAGAATAAATTCCTTGACGCAAAACAATTGGGTCTTCAATCGCGTAACCTGAATTAATATTAACATTGTTTCCCATGTATTGATGATTCGCACATACATAATACAGAAGTGATGGTGCACTATTCGGTGGAGAAAAGGTAATTAATCCATTATCGTTTGGAGCATTTGATTGTCCGCTTGAAAATATATTAGTTGAATTTCCTCCGATGGAATTAGTTGAAAAGTGAAAAGGATGTCCGGAACTAAGCACATTGAATGTATAATTAATCCCTCTGACCAATTTCAATTGTGGCATTTCAAAACCATTGATGAAAAAACATGATGCACTACCTAGTCCAAAATATGGATTTGATGGAGTCTTTGTTCCGAAGGAAACACCGAATGCTGGGCCATTTGATATATTCAAGGTATCCCAAATCGCAGTATAGGGTGCGCTTCCACCGGCAATTGAAAGGTCAATACTTCCATTTGCTAAATTACACGTAGAATTTTGCACACTTGCGGAAAGTGATATTGAATTCGGTAATTCAGTAATTGTATACTGTGCAACAGCTGAACAACCATTTGCATCTGTCACGCTTACTGAATATGTACCTGCTTTTAAATTAGAAATATCTTCTGACAAAACACCATTAGTAATATTAACACGATATCCCATGAATGTGTGAAACTGACAAGGATAATATAACAATGAAGGATGCGAAGCATTCGGAGTAAAATTTACAATTCCATTTTGTGTTGGTGCTCCGGATTGACCATTTGCAACAATAAAATTTGCATTACCACCAGTAAGATCTGTACTGATATGAAACGGATGTCCAGGTGATAAAACATTAAAAGAATAATTTACACCCTTTGTAAGAATCAGTTCCTTTCCACCTACACCATCAATAATAAATGTACTGGCGTTTCCTTGTCCAAATAATGGATGTGTTGGCAATTTTGCTCCAACTGTTACGCCGAATATTGGACCATTAGAAATATTTATGGTATCCCATGAAATAGTATAAGGTCCTGTTCCACCAGTAACAGAAATATCAATGGCCCCATTTCTAATTCCCGGACAAGAGACATTTGAAATAGAGTTTGTTGTAATGACAGGAGAAGAACTCACTGAACTTATTGTTATTGAATTTGAAGTTGCAGTTTGTGACGATGCACATGTTGCATTCGATGTCATAACACATGAAATCACATTACTTGCAATTAGTCCGGATAAAGTCACTGAACTGCCTGTTGCAATATTAGTCCCGTTTTTTTTCCATTGATAAGTTGGAGCTGTTCCACCATTTGTACTAGAAGCCGAATAGAAAGCACTACCTCCCGAACAAAATATATTCGGCCCTGTGATAGTAACAGTGGGTGTAACCTGAGCAGAACAAATAGAAATATTATCAACTGCAAAACTTGGACGAGCATTTGCGCCTGTAAAATCGCGTTGAACCCAACGAAGTTGAACAATTGATTGGTTATTACATGCTGCAGGTAATGTGAATAATTTGGACAATTGATTTTGAGGTGTCGTAACAGCAGTGATCTGATTCGTCGTAGTATTTTGATAAATCCCATTCGCAATTCCGGAAACGGATGCAAAGACACCTGAAGTTCCAACCCGATATTGAAGATCCATTTGATTAATTCTTGTATTAGTGGCATCAAATGGATTTCGAATTGTCATTACATCAAAAGAAACAGAGACAGAAAAATATCCGGTTGTATTGATTGCAAGACATAATGCTGGATCGATTGATCCGGAAGCTAGAACTCCAATTTTCCCATTGTAGTTATGAATGCCGCCAGAATTTGTGCTAGCTGTACTTGATGCTTGTAAAGCAATATCTGAAGATGCCGGCGGTGCTATTGTTCTGAATGCAGCGGAAGATCCTGATGTAGATAAATTCCACCCTTGCCAACCAGCAGGAAAAAGAGTTGAGGTTGATACCAAGCTTCCAAAGTTTTGCGAATAAGGTAGTGATTGGGGAGTTGGATTGGTTTGCGCTGATGCAACACTTGTATAAAAATAAAGTGATATGCAAAACATCACGTTTTTGATAGTAAGTTTGGAAAGCATAATTTAACCTTTGAAAAAATTGTGTGTGAATTGTGACATATCAAATTTGCAGTTTAATTCATTAAAATGCAAGTGATTAAAATATGAGTTATTTTTACTCAACCTCCAATTAAAAAACATGAAAATTGCATCAAAAAGAGATTATTTAAAGTTTTTAAAGTTAGAACCTTTATTCGGGCTTCTTCTTTTATTTAGTAATTTATCATTTGGACAAAACACATTTGTAGGGACCTTTTCAATGAACTTCCAAACAAATTATTCAGATACTACCAACCTTTGCAAGCTAAATTGGACTATAGATAAAATTGGCAATAATAATCGGCAAGTAATGGAAATGGATGATGACATGAAAAGGCGAGGAGTCAACAAAAGAGTATTATTTGATTTCATTGATAGCAGCTGGACAATGGTAATGGCAATAAAAAATATCAAGCAGGGAACCAAGATCAAAGCAACTAAAATGTATAAAGATTCATGTGACTCAAAAAAAATAAATCTCAAACAAATAAAAGGACAGGAAATTATTTCAGGATTAAAATGCAGAAAACTTTTAATTACAAATTCAGATTATGAATCTGAAGTATGGATCACCGATCAGTATAATTATGATGCTTCTAAGCTGTATGAATTAATGCTTCACTGTGGTTTGATGAACCCGATTTTAAAAAAAGGAAAATGGTACGAATATCATCTGCGAAAAAAAGGTATGATCATAAAAGTAAAAACTAAGAATAAAATTATAGATGAATATTATATTATGCAATTGGATCAAATCAAACAAGGAAAAATAAATTATTCTGATTTCGATATTTCCGGGTATAAAATTTCTGTCATAGAAGAGGGAAAAAATTGTGGAGCTGTTGAAGTTCAATAACTTTCAATTTATTTATCAAATCGAAAAGAATTAATACGATAAGGCTCAATAAGGAATTTGAAAACTACTGAATTGAACAGCTCAGGATTTCGCCTAACTACATAATGCGACTCTTCTGAAATAATAGATAGATTCACTTTAGGAATATTTTTATAAATAAAAAAAGTATGTTCTTCCTCCACAACATCTCTATCTGTCGAAATAACAAGTACAGGAACATTTAACTTATGTAAATCCTCTGCAGTTACATGAGGCTGAAATTCCATCATTCTGTTTTTCTGCCGGATTAATTCCCAATTGTGCGATGTATCCATCCTCGAAATCATGTTTTCAGCATCAACTCTTTTGTTGTGAATTTCCAAAACAATTTTAGTAAATTAATCTTCAATAGCTCTAGATATCAAATCAATTTATCAATGAAAAAACTATATTTACAAAATGGAAAGCAAACTATTCCCTTACAAGCAACTAGAATCATTTACACAAGCTGTATTTAAACAAATCGGTTGCACTGATGAGCATGCATCAATAGCCACTGAAACTTTGCTTTCTGCAGATCTAAGAGGAATCGATTCACATGGAATAGCATGGCTTATCGGATATGTTCGGTTGTGGGAGGTGAAGAGAATTATTACTACAATGGTAAATTTTCAGACTCGGGTATATATAGTTTGTTGGCTAGAAATTTCAAAAAAATTATTTAATAGCCTGACAATTTATTTCATTATTAAACAATGATCAGATCTTTATTTTACGAATGATTCGCATACCTTCAATCTCTACTTCCATAATGTAAAGTCCTTGAACCAGTCCGGAAACATTCATTGAATTTGAATTTGCTAAACCTACACACTGTCCGGTTATTGTAAATAGTCGTGCAATTTGAATATCATTATAAAATAGAATTTCCTGATTCAATAATTCAAATTTAAATTCTCTTTGATTGGTATCCATGACTGAACTAATTTCATTAGAAATCAATTGTTCAACGCTTATGTCATCAATATAATAATATGCATACACCCATTGGCCTGGGTTATTCATGCTGATTGTAGTCAGGCTATCAGGATAAAAATTACCAATTACCAAATACTCCCATGGATCTGTCGCTTGAATTGTATCCTTGACTAAGACCCAATTTGCTGTATCAGAAATTACATTTGCGTGATTTATCTCAGGAATGATGCCATACAAATTCCCAGCAACAGAAATATTAGCATCAGAAAATTTTACACCAATGTTATTTGTAGACCAGCGGCAATTATCTCGTAAAGAAAGATAGAACTTAATAATATATTTCGAACCTATAACCATAGGCTGAATTAATTTAACCTCAATATATTCATGATATTCTAAACCAAACACTGCGGTATAAAAACCTGCATAGGTTTCACCACTGTTCGGAAGCTGATACCCATAATTAATGGAACTCATATTTAAAGGACTATTACTGCAGTTTGAAGGAACGCCCAAAGAAATTATATCCGGTGTAGCATAGTTTGGAGCATACCAATCTTGTGTAGCATTCATAAATATAGTGGTTGAAGTACACCATCCACAAGGGAGATTTCCTGTTATTTCGAAATCACCATTAGGAACAAGATTTTGACCTCTTACATAAAATGTACTCAGAGAAAAAAATGCTGTTGCTAAAAAATAAAATAAATTTTTCGATAACTTAGGTATCATTACTGAATATGTCCGTCCTACAAAGTTAATTATTCATGGTTCTAATGTAAATAATATTAATTAATATGGCAATTGTATCAGTAGAAAGGATGACTACCTTTGTAAAATGTCTGAAAAATTGTTCTCACACCAAAACCTATTCGAGTTTACGAAAGCAGTATTCTCACAAATGGGTTGCTCATCGAAAGACGCTGAAATTGCTACAAAAGCATTACTCTCTGCTGATTTGAGAGGAATCGATTCGCATGGTATTGCACGTCTTACAGGGTATGTTCGTCTTTGGGAAGTAAAAAGAATCAATGCAACGCCGGAAATTAAAGTGATCCATGAAACACCATCCACAGCAGTAGTAGATGGTGACAGCGGATTGGGATTAGTCATTGCTCCATACGCAATGAAGATCGCAATAGAAAAAGCAAAAAATGTTGGTACCGGTTGGGTAAGTGTTCAAAACAGCAATCACTTTGGAATCGCCGGCTATCATGCAATGCTGGCACTTGAACATGACATGATCGGTATTGCTATGACGAATGCAAGTCCTTTAGTTGCACCAACTTTTTCAATTGACAAAATGCTTGGTACAAATCCAATCGCTGTTGCTGCTCCTGCAGGAAAGCAACCACCTTTCGTAGCCGATCTTGCAACGACAACTGCAGCCAATGGAAAACTTGAAATTCTTCAAAGAAAAAATCAGTCTACACCGGATGGTTGGGTGCAAGACGTCAATGGGAATCCAAGTAACGATGCAAACATTTTAAAACAAGGTGGCGCCTTATTACCACTTGGTGGTGATCGTGAACATGGGAGTCATAAAGGATATGCATTGGGAGCTATAGTAGATATTTTCTCCGCCTTATTAAGTGGAGCAAATTATGCTCCTTGGGTCCCTCCTTTTCCGGCTTATGTACCAATGCCAACAAAACAACCGGGAAAAGGCATAGGACACTTTTTAGGTGCAATGCGAATAGATGCATTTCGGCCTGCTGAAGAATTTAAAAAAGATATGGACCATTGGATCGAAGGATTTAGAAATGCAAAAACTATTCCCGGTCAAGAAAAAGTTTTGGTACCAGGAGATCCTGAACGTGAAATGGAATTAATTAGGGTGAAAGAAGGAATTCCTCTTTTGGAAGTTGTAGTGAATGATCTAAAAGCACTTCAGAAAAAACTTGGAGGAGAAACCTTAACTGTTGACTTGACCAATTAAGATTTACTAAGTCTTCTTCAGTCTTCAAATAAAAAAGATCCTTACCACGAATGGCAAAGATCTTTACTAATTTCCCTGAATTTATTTTAAAACCTATCTAACTTTCTTTACTTAATTTTTAATAAACAATATTTGTTTAGTGGCAGAATCGGATGATAATGAAACAATATAAATTCCTTTTGCAAGATCATCAATCGCAATAGGCATTACATTTTCTCCAACTTTAGTTAAAACATTCATTGAATAACAAATTCTGTCGGACATGTCTGAAATAATTATTTTCTTCTCTCCAAAATTTGCATCTAAAAATCTTACTGAAAGAACATCAGTTGTCGGATTAGGATAAACTTCAAATTTTGAAATAGAAGTAAGCTCATTAATTCCTGTAGTAATAAAATTATTACTTAATGTGTATCCACTAAATTCAGTGGTAAGATTCGCATATACTTTAACATAGTATGTTCCCGCCGGAAGATTGTTATTCACCATATTAATTCCGGATTGCCCTGGACCGCCAACAGAATTTATCCAACCCACTGCAGAGCTATCGTATAAGGTTAATCCGATATAGCTGTTTGTACTGTTGTAAATCGAAATGGTCAGATTTCCTTCAGCTGTTGTTACAAGTTGATACCAATCAATTAAGTCATAACTTCCACCCGGCCATCTATGCATGATATGGCCTGTAGTGCTGTCATTTACATTTAATATTGACGCATTAGATGTAAGATCGTTCGGTTCGATATCGTTAACATATGCAGTCGGAGTTAGGTGATAACTCAAATTGTAGCCTGAATATTCTCCTGTTAAATTACTAGATACCCGAATATAATAAGTTCCGGCTGCCAATGCAAAACCCGTAAAAGATCCGCCACCCGTGCCACTAACAGCTGCAATATTTTGTTGTCCAATGCTATCATACAAATTAATATTAATGTTAGTTCCATTGCTATTTGTTATAGTAACGGTAATATTTCCATCAACAGATGTTGTCAATTTATAATAATCATTGCTATCATAAGTTCCGTTGGGATTTCTATATGTTATATGGCCACGTGTAGAATCATCTGCAAAAATAGGTATTGCAGTTGCAAAAGTGTTATTTGGTTCTGCATCATTCGGAGTTGCCAAAAGGTCAACTGAATTACTAACGGTATAGGAATCGGCACCGTTTCCTTGTGTCGTTACATAATATTTTCCGGCACCGAGCTGATAAACAGTAAATGATACCGGTCCACCACCGGCATTTGCTACCACAGTCGCAAGAATTTGAGTTCCGGCACTGTCATACAAATGCACATACATATATGAACTGGTTGCAGCATCTAGTGTAACAGTAATATTACCATCACCAGTGGTGTTTAGCTCATAGAAATCGTAATTTCCGGCAGTAATTGTCCCAGACACACTTCCATTTTGAGCAATAACATCTGCTCCGCCTGGAGAATCATTGTTCGGCTCAGTATCAGCATAAGTGAAGAAAGAGCTGCAAAGACAAAATAGGATTAGTATATTTTTTTTCATTTTCAACCTGAGTTAGTTTAAATTCAGGAACAAAAATGAAAAGATTAACTCTATACCTAAATACCTAATTTGTAGTAGTCAATAATTACCTTGATTTAGTTCTTAGCTTCAAATATGCCATTGGTAAAGTAAGACTAAGGCAATTTGCATTTACACCTTAGAAATTAAGATTTTCTTCAAGTTTACGGAAAACAATTTCTAAATCTTTGGGATTAAAAAGATCCGTCCACCCTTTTAACCAACCTAATTTAATAAAATGATGATTCAAGAAAGTAGTTCCATTTAGAAATTTCATTTCAAAACGATCAGATCAATAGAGTTATCTTCGAATAGAATTTTTTCAGCACTACATTCGATGATCGCAACATTTGAAAGTTCGTAATTTCTGATCTTTTCTTTTACTCTATTGTTTGCATTATGCCACGGATCGATACCATATAATTGGCACGAATTACCAAGACGCGATGCAAGTTCAAGCAAAGGAAATCCCGTTCCGGAACCAATGTCTATCACTTTTAAATTCGGTTTCAATTCGAGATGCTTCAACATTAAAAGTCCGAACGGTGCACTCCACTATGGCAGCTTATCAAACGTATTCACAAAATTTTCCGAATCGTTGAATATATATTTTAGATAATCAGTCATATCTAAATTTTGAAAGCAAATTAAGCAATTATAAAATTACGAAATCATTTAGTCCTTCAAGCATGTGTGCAAGAATAGGTTTACACTTTTCTTTGCATGGTCGATAAAACTGATCATGTTTCCATGTTTCCGATTTAGGAGAAAGTCCCCACCAGAATTCAGTTAGAGCAATAGGTTGCAAGTTATTTTGAAAAGCATACTGCAATAATTTCGGAGCAGCACATTCGCCGGCACCACTAGGCGGATTTCTATAACCCGCCTTTTTGAAAATTTCAACCAAGTTCATTTCTTTTCCTAGAGGATTGAGAAAATTATAGCTCTCAAAAAGTTGTTGTTGAAGCGCTATAGAGAGCTCCTTTCTTTCATATTTTAAAAATTCAATCTCATGAAAGTTATTGTCATCAATATCTTCAAGTTTTGAAATTTCAAAATTTATAGAATTCAATTGACCCATTCCGATATTCAAAAAACTATTTTCAGTTAGTCCATCAAAAACAGGTGGGACAAACCCATCCAGAATATTTTTCCCGGCCAATTTTCCTGAAAAAGCTGCAAGGTATCCAATTTCCTTATTTGCATTTGTTACAATAAGTACTCCAAACATTTTACCGATGATCTGCTCTTCACTTTCATTCGTCAAACCAAAATTATGGCTCCACTCGTTTTGATTTTCCAGATAGTGTTGCAAATGCCGTGCTGCCAGTAAGCAAAGCGAATCTGGACTTCTATATTCATTTAAAGAAGATGTAGAAAAAGATAAAAATGACCCCGTGTCCTCACATCCACAAAAAGTTTTCAAATTTGAATCATTAAAAGGAGAAAATTCTATCATCTTACATTTTTGAATTTTAAGTCACAAGATTTGATATTTCGAAAATTTATTTTCAGAATATCAAATACAATATACATGCGATCAAAAGGATAGAAGCAATAATTATTGCTTGATAAATATTTTCTTCGAAGAATTTTCACCACCAATTACTTCAAGCAAATACATTCCGGAAGACAAATTATATATATCGACATCCTTCATTTTTCCTGAGCATTCTCCTTTCATAACTTTTTCGCCTAGAGAATTATAAACAACAAAACCCTTCAAATCAAATATTGACCGGATGAATAATTTACTTGTTGCAGGAACAGGATAAATCACCAGATCATTATTGATATCCAACTCCGAAACAGCAGTAGGAATAATTGTAACGAGTGTATTCATAGTTTCATTAGTGATTACTGCAGCATTATAATCAAATACAATTGATGCTTTATTATTGACAACAGTTCCTGTAGTGATATCAGCTCTAGGATAAATACTGAAGCGGACATAACCTTCGCTACCTGAAGGGTCAATATTCTTATAAGGCAATTCGATTGGATCAAAAACGAAACGCACAAATCCGGAACGATCAACATTCATAACGCAAGGATGACTTGACGCAACAAAACGAAGTGTGTTCATATCAAGTATAGAACTATCAATAGAATCCATAATCATTACTCTAAAAGCTGTATCACTTCCCACATTTTCAAAACGGATCAGATATTCTATAGAATCGTTGATCAAAGTATAATGTGCATTATCAACACCAGCAGGAATTGCAGTTTTATCGTTTGGATCGGAACTGCACACTATCGGTCCGGAAATAACATTAAATACTGAATCTGTATTTGGAGAAGAGGCAACTATTGAGAACGTAGTTTGTAACCCTGCTGTCGATGGGATTCGAATATAAGCCAGAATGTATTTAGTTTCTAAAGGCAATACATCAATAAAATTATATTGTAAATGATTTGCTGTAATTGTTGTCGGACCAGGAATCGAGCCCGTGAACGTCGACTGTGGATCGATATATAAGTCGACTGTAATATCTGCAGGCAATGTTCCTTCATTAGTTACTGAAGGCCAAAAATTAGTGTTTCTATTGCATCTAATTATTCCACTTGTCAAAGTGCCGGAGATATGATTAATTATTGTCAGATCAGTATTTATACCGAAATCAAGTGAGTCATAATCCAACGAATCCTGCATACAATGATAAACTGAACTGTCAGTTGTCATTAACCAACCATATGGAGGTATAAATTTTACAGTACGTGCTAAAGAATCTGAAACGTAAAAGAAATACTCCCCATTTGCATTAGTAGAAGTAGTATTACTATCCGGCAACAAGATCACTTGCATACCATTTACCGGTTGTTCAATACTGTCTCTGACCCCGTTCTGATTTTGATCATAGAAGACAAAACCTTTAAATTTTCGATAACTACTTTCTTCAAAAGGAGATATACCATCTTCAGAATAAACGTAAACATTATTATAATCAGATAGCCATATATATTTTCCATCCAATACTATTGGAGCAAGATTTAGCCCGGGGAGTGAAGATTCATTTAAAGTTATCGATTTAATAATCCCCGTATCATTCAGTAAGAATAAACCATAGTCCATACCCGGATCAAACCAAATATTTCCTTCAACATCTTCCTGTAAATGTCGAGCACCATTGATTAAAAATGAATTTAAAAGTGAATCATATATCAAACTACTGCCATCGTATTCATAATATTTATCTGTCTGGTATGGATTATAATTTGAAGTCATCTTATAAAAAATCTTTCCTGAAGGAAGAGTTTCAAAAACTCCATAATGTATGAACGGCGATGATGTAGAATCATAACTAGTCCATGTACTTCCATCGTATGAGCAAACATTAAATTGAAGAGGACCTGTTGAACTACGTTCAGTGAACCAGACCCCACCTGAATTGTCAATATCAAAACTCATTGCCCACATACTTTGAATAGGTGAATTACTTGGATCAAATCTGGTAAATGTTGACCAGTTATATTTAAAAAGTCCTTTGTTTCCTGATGTTGGATTAGTCCCACTTATCCAAACATTATTATACTTATCAACCTTCATCTGACTAGGGTAGATAAATGGAAGATTAATTACCGACCAGTTCTGACCATCATATTTTGCAATTATGTTTGATGTATAATTTATCATTAACAGATTATTATTATGATCGATTACTGCATCTCCAGTATACATTGGTACCATAACAGTGGGAGGTGGAGTAATATCAACCCAGGAATAATTTAAAAACTTGTAAATATTATTATATCCTAATGCATAAATATTTCCATTCCTATCCTTCAAAATCGAAGCAATGTAATTTAATTTCGTCTCTGCAAGGTTTGTTTCATAAAATGATGTACTGTCCCATGCAGAAATTTGTGGCGTTTTATCGTAATCACAGTATAGGCACCAATGACTGAACGAGAAAACTGTTCCTTCATCATCGATCTCAAGCCCTCTTATATATGGACTTGCAAATTGCCCGGAAGAGTAATCCACCTGCCTCCATGTTGTATCATTATATATAAAAAGTCCACAGGTATCAGCTGCATAATAATCATAAAAGTATTTCTTGTTCTGCTTATCAATATACATTTTAATCGGTTCAAAATTTGGATCAAGCAAATTCGGCTGAAACAAAGTCAAACCTGATGAATCATATGAATAGATGTAATAAACAGGATTGGTATTATTTGTCTGAAGAATGAACCATATTTTATTATTCAAATCGCATTTAACTTCGATAATATAATTTGATATCAGAGTTGAGTTACTTATGTTCATTTCATTCCATGAAGAACCATTGTAGATAAGCAAACCATAGTCCTGAGATGCAATGTAAATGTTACCGCTTGTATCGGCAGTTATTGCCATTGCTCCAAATTCCATATGTCCATTGATCACATTGTTTCTTTCGATAACATTGATACCGTTGGAATCGGCTGAAAAAAAATATCCTCCTCCTATACCCCATATAGTACCGTTTTTATCAATACAGATAGTTGAATATTGCATAGTATCATTTGCAGTTGAAATATAAAACCTTGTCCACTCGCTTCCATTCCATCTGCTTAATCCGCCGTAACTGCTCACCCAAATATTTCCGCTACTATCAGTAAGGATATCGGTCACATTTGTTCCGCAAAGTACACCATCACTTTTCTTTAAATACCGAACTGTATGATCTGTTTTATTGTAGATGGAAATACCGGCAGAAGTACCACACCACACTTCATTACCAATGGATTTCATGCATGAAATATTACTCGAACCACCGAACTGAAGCCAGTTAGGATCCGACGAAAAAGAATTAAAACCTATGCAACAAAAAACAAATAACAGAAAATATTTCATGTTTTGAGATTTAAAGTAATTATAAAATAAAAGTAATCTGATATCTTTCACAATAACTATAACTAACTATAAAATATTAACAATAAAAATAACGGTTTTAAATTAGATCTTTCATAAAATTAATATTAGTCTAAGTTTTATTATACCAAATAACTATTACTTCAAGTTGCAAATGACTTTAATATATCATGAACAAAGCAGCAACGATCAGAAGAAGTATAGCAACAACCACAAACCCTTTGTTTGCTGCAGGAAATTCATAGCCGCAGATCGGGCAATCTTTTGACTTGTTATCGACTTCCACTGCACAGGAAGGGCATTCTTTCTTCATTGTTTAGAGTTCAATATTTGGTATATGAAAAATACGCATAATGAATACAGAAAAGTGAACAGAGAAGAAAAATATAGGTAAATATAAAACCGCGTATTTAATACGAGATACAAATAAAGTCCAAAATCTATAATTTGAAATTCCGTGCTTTTGAATACTATGAAATCAGATTGATGAACAACAAAGGATAATTTTGAACAAAAAAAAAGCCCCACTCTTACGAGCGAGGCTTTTAATAATTTACGGCAACGACATACTCTCCCGAAAGTTACTTCAGTACCATCTGCGCAGTTGGGCTTAACTTCTCTGTTCGGAATGGGAAGAGGTGGACACCAACGCTAAAATCACCATAAAAATCTTAGATATTTTTAAGGACATATTAGAGAAAGAAAACAAACAAACAAAAATCAGTGGAACCTATCCAATAAAAAGTTTACGGGCAATTAGTATTGCTCAGCTTTGTCATTACTGACTTTACACTTGCAACCTATCAACGTCATAGTCTCTGACGACCCTTAAAGGAAGTATCATCTTGAGGCGAGTTTCGTGCTTAGATGCTTTCAGCGCTTATCTCAACCGTACATAGCTACCCAGCGATGCCCCTGGCGGAACAACAGGTACACTAGAGGTACGTCCGACTCGGTCCTCTCGTACTAGAGTCAGGTCCTCTCAAACTTCCAACGCCCACAACAGATAGGGACCGAACTGTCTCACGACGTTCTGAACCCAGCTCGCGTGCCACTTTAATCGGCGAACAGCCGAACCCTTGGGACCTTCTCCAGCCCCAGGATGTGACGAGCCGACATCGAGGTGCCAAACC
>JANOBV010000228.1:0-7439 GCA_031411835.1 Bacteroidota bacterium
AATCTGTGGAATGAGTAAGAATGGAATCAAAATATAAACAGTCACTGCTGAATCTAGTCCGGCAGAAATATTCAGCCCAAGCAAATTTGCAAAACAACTTGTCGTAAAGAGAATCATCCAATACGTCATATTCATATCGTGTATTCCCATCAAAGCATTTCCAATGATCATAAAACAGAACGTCTGTATAGCTGAAATAATAAACAACAACGCGACTTTACTTAGAAAATAACTTGTCTTGCTTAAATGCAAGAACTTTTCTCGCTGTCTTATTTTTCTGTCGCGTATAATTTCTTCTGCACTCACTGAAAGTCCCATAAATAAGGAAACGATCACGCAGATAAATAAATACGCAGGTAAATTCGGATTCGATATTAGTTCGTAATTTGATGCTGCTGAATAACGCAGAATAAAACCAAGTACCAATGCAAGTATCGGCGCCTCCAGCATATTGATCATCATGTACTGCTTGTTGCTCAACTTGGATAGCAGATCGCGCGTAAAGAAAATTTTCCATTGAGCAAATGCGCCGGCTTTCTTGTTTCGCTTTACATTTAATTCTTGATGCTGATTATCACTTGTTGTTGAACCTATATTCTTGAATAATTCATTCCATTCTTTCGGAGTAACTTTTCTATTCGTGGTTGATTTTCCGAATTCATCTACTTCATGTAATTCAAGGATATTGAAAAGTTGTTCTGGATTTATATTTCCGCAGACAGAGCATTCACTTTGTTCTGCATCGGTCAAATGAACTTGTCGTTTGAAATAGATCAATGCATCGGCCGGATTACCGAAGTAGACAGGATATCCGCCGGTATCAAGCATATACAATTGATCAAACAATTTGAATATGTCTGATGAAGGTTGATGGATAACAACAAAAATCAACTTGCCACTCAATGCAAGTTGTTTCAACAAGTCCATTACATTCTCTGCATCTCTTGACGACAAGCCGGATGTTGGTTCATCAACAAACAGGATCGACGGCTCTCTTACTAACTCTAATCCAATATTCAATCGCTTTCTTTGTCCGCCGCTAATCGTTTTGTTCAATACACTTCCAACACGCAGGTCTTTGGTTTCCATTAACCCTAACGAATCAAGTACATCGAGCACTTTTGTATTGATAACGTCATCAGTCAATTCTCCAAAACACAATTTTGTATTGTAAAAAAGATTTTGATAAACGCTTAGCTCTTCAATCAACAAATCATCTTGCGGAATATTTCCAATCAGTCCTTCTGCAATATTCCCATCATAAATATTTTTTCCATTGATAAGTACTTCGCCTTTCGATGGACGCATACTTCCGTTGAGAACATTCAACAATGTAGATTTACCTGCGCCACTACCGCCCATGATGCCGGTTAGATTTCCGGAATTGATCGTGAAGTTGATGTTATGTAATCCTTGTTTTCCATTGTTAAAAATGAAATCAATATTTCGAACGGTGAATAGAAAAGTATCTTCTTCATTTGCTGAAAGAAATGGGCGGATAATATCGCGATAGTAAATTGGTTTTAATCTTGAACATCGCAACACTGCACCTTGGGTAATTACCGCTGCGCGACTGCTGTCTATCGGTTGTCCATTTGCAATGAATGAATCTGTACCACGATACGATAAAAAGAAAATCCCGGCATCTTTTAAATGAAGGAAGATCATCATTCCATCTAAGTCGTCATGAAGTAATTGATGCGCATTTTGCAAGTCGATATTTTCTCTTGCACTTACGATCAACACATTTGTTGAATCAAAATCTTTTATTGATGATTTCGGTGCAGCAAGCAATTGACAAAGGGAATATTCTTCCGAACCGATATTAAAAACATTTGCAACGGTCTCAAGAAATTCTTTTTCCGGCTCAGTAATTTCAAGTTCCGACGATTGCATGAATTCGGCTAGTCGCAGGAATACAATATATTTTTGCCGCGTATTTAATTCTTTGTTGATCTCTGTGCAAATACGAAGTGCACGCACAGAACTGAAGGCAATCTTTTTTCTTGCACGCGTAATGTCTTCGCTTCCGCCGGAAAACTTTTCCATGTAATCATCGAAAAGGCGGAGGTATTCGTCAACACGTTGTAAACTTACCTGCTGACGTAAAAAACTTTCGACGACTGAACGACTTTGCAATGTTAACCGTTCTAACGCTGCCCCAATGGCAAACAATTGCATTAAGGCCTGAAGGATCTTCTCACTCATAAGTAGTCAAATATAGTGGAATCTTTGGAATTGGAAACCCGTTTCGCGGCAACTGTATTAGTAAATTTAGGTCAAAGGTCAAGGGTCAAAGGTCAGGTGTGGGCCGCTGTAAGTGCCTTAATTAAATGACAATAAAAAAGGAGGCATATTGCTATGTCTCCTTTTTGAATCTATTTATGAATCGATAAATAAAGTGGAAATCTAAAGTGAGCAACGTCTGACCTTTGACCTTTTACCCTTGACCTATTTTTGTTTATCGACCTTTGACCTTATTTAATCATATCCGCACGCAAAGCACTCATCGCCGCACTCATCTTAGCCAAATTTTCTTTCGTCAATTGCTTTGGTTCTTTTACTTCGTCGAATACAATTTTTACACCTTTCAATTGAGTTAATAATTTTGCAGAGCTTGGGTAGCTTTTCAAGTCAGAAAATAGACTGATCAAATTGTCAAGATATAATTTTTGGTTGTATACTCTTTCAAACAATTCTGCATTCGATGGACCATATTCCATGTTTTTCAAAAGTTCTATACTGAGGTACTGAACTTCGACAATACTTCCTGCTAAAACATGAGAAGCAACTTCGAGGCGACGATTGCTACGTAAGTAACTGTCCGTTTCCGTGTATGCTCTGTCAATGATCTTTACTAATGAATCTCTGTTCTCAGAATTTTCACGGAAGCTTGAAGTGAATTTGTCGAAAGTTTCTTGAACTCCTAATTTCTCTGCCATCTTTTTTGTAGTAGAGTAGTAGTCGAGCAGATCTTGATTTTGTCCATAGAAAGCAGTGTAAGCCATATCAATTCCATAGATACCATAGTTCACCGCTTTTTTATAGGCAGTACTATAGTCAGATGCTTTTGAAGAAGAATTCAATAGGTCTCTGTTGAATGGTACATTGTTTTCATAAATTGCATTGATCATTTCCATTGGTGATGGAAGATTAGCAATCGTATAAAAGAATTTAAATTCTAATTTCTCTCTTGCTTTTTGTTTTGCCGAATCAACAACTGTTGTGGTGTCTGCAAATTCGTCGGTTGTTTGCTCCGGCTTATTGTTGCTACTGCAAGAAACAACAGTGATTGCAATAAGACTGAATGCAAAGGAGCGCTTTAAGAACTTTTTCATGGAAGATTGTTTGATGCAAAAATAGAAATGATTGGCTAATTTCAAAGAAAAACTATGATTTAGGTTCAGATATAATTCTCTTGTTATTTCGCAAACGCTTGAAAACTATTGATTTGTATTTGTTATTCTTAGAAATGCTGATAAATTGCAACTTCTGAACTATTTTTCAGCCACAAATTCAATTATGAAGAAAAAGCAAGCCGTTACTCCGGTAGAGAAAAAGAATTCGAAGGCGGAGGAAAATTTCGATTCCATCAAATGGATTTGGCTCTTGATCATTCCTGTACTTACCTTTTTGGTTTACCAATCTGTTACAACTTTTGATGCAACCAATTGGGACGACAAAGCTTACTTACAAGAAACTCCAATGGTTAGAGATTTGAATATGGAGAAAACGAAATCGATTTTCACTAAGAAAGTACTAAATAGTTATAACCCAATTGTTCTTTTGACTTTTGCTTACGATCATAAAATGGCGAAGCTTAAACCGGAATGGTGTCATTCAGTGAATTTGTTTTTTCATATAATGAATGCAATTCTCGTTTTCATATGTATGAGAAAGTTGCGATTTAAAACAAACCATGCTGGTATCATTGCAATATTATTTGCTTTGCATCCATTGGCAACTGAAGCAGTTGCCTGGATAGCAGGAAGAAAAGATGTTGTTTATTTATTCTTTTTTCTTTTTTCCTGGAAATTTTATCTTGATTTTTTTCATTTGAAAAAAAATATATTTCTCGTTGCAAGTTTGCTGTTTTTTGTACTCTCTTTATTATCAAAAGTACAAGCCATTACTTTGCCATTCATTCTCATTGCTTCTGATCTTATGCTCGACCAGAAATTTGACAAGAAAAGATTGCTGAATAAAATTCCATATGTTATTTTATCATTGGTCTTTGGAATAATTGCAATATCTGGAAGTGGTGAATTAATGGCCGATAAATACAGTGTCCCTTTTACGATATTTGATAAATTGGTTTATTCTGTAATGGCATTTGGACTTTACTTTGTGAAAATTATTTTTCCTTTTCACCAGATCGCAATTTATCAGTTTCCAAAAGCGGGAAGTTCAGAGTTTGTGGTCGATTTGATTATTGGCATTATCGCAGTTGTATCAATTATTATTGGATTTGTTATTTCATTTAAAAAGAATCCACGACTGGCTGCCGGACTATTATTTTTCGCAGTGAGTGTTTTTCCTGTATTGCATTTAGTTGCTGTCAATTCAGCTCTTATATATGAGCGATTTGTTTATTTGGCTGACATTGGAATTTTCATAGCTGTATTTGCGCTGATAGAACAAATTCCAAAGCAAGAAAAGCGATTGTCATATATCATGATAGCAGTATGTGTTTTGTTTACAGGATTGACATATGCCAGAATTCCTGTTTGGAAAAATAGTATTTCATTATGGACAGATGTAATCGAAAAAGATCCAACAGCTGCAGATGCATATACGAATCGTGGACAATATTATGAATCCATTAATGAGTACGATAAAGCATTTTTGGATTTTTCTGAATGCGTAAAGCTACAACCAAACAAACCACAAGGTTACCACAATAGAGCTGTATCATATTTTCACAAAAGCGATTTTAAAAATGCATTATTAGATAATCAACATGTGTTAGATATCGATCCAAAGCATACAGATGCACTTGTGAATCGCGGAGCTATTTTTTTTAATATGGATCAAAACGATTCTGCTATATTTTATTATAAAAAAGCGTTGGAAGTGTCGCCCGGACTTGCGAAGACTTATTATTTTTTAGGATCGTCATATTTTAAATTGAAAGATTTTAATTCAGCTGCAAAGAATTATAAGAAAGCAACTGAATTGATTACTGACTTTAGTGATGCATATGTATATTTAGCTGTGTCATATGTTCATTTAGGTAAAATTCAAGAAGCAGAATTTGCAATCAACGCTGCTGAAAAATATACACCCAATTCTGCAGCACGAACTATGAGTTCCAATGAATTAATTCAATTGGGAAATGCAGCCTATAGAAATGGGCAAGTTGATGCTGCTTTTGATTATTATAAGGAGTCGGCTAGTATTATGCCTACTAATGCTGAATCGTATTTCAACCTTGGAGGAATTTACTTGGTGCGACACGATATAGTTAGGGCACGTGAAAATTGGAAAAAAACTATTAGTTTGAATCCAGGTCATGTTGAGGCAAATAATTGGTTGCAAAAAACAGGCGGAATAAATTAGAGTATGCGTAAGAGTATGTGTAAGTAGTGTAAGGGCTGTGTGATGATTAAATTGTGTATAATAATTATAAAGTTGATCTTTCATCTTCTGGCGTTTCAGCATAAATAATTCGTTATTAAAATTCCTATCTTTGCGCTATGCATCGTCCAAGTTTTGATGAAATATATATGGAGCTGGCCCAAAACCTGGCTCACAAATCACATTGCGTAAAAATTAAAGTGGGTTCAGTTCTCACAAAAGATACACGTATTGTATCACTAGGATATAATGGTCCACCTGCCGGAACACATAATTGTGATGAGCAATGGCCAGATGTCGGTTGTCCACGCGATAGCAAAGGCAGTTGTTCGCTGGCACTACACGCCGAACAAAATGCCATCCTTTATGCCTCAAAAAATGGTGTTCCGATTGAAGGATGTACTATTTACGTTACTCTTTCTCCTTGCCTTCCATGCGCCCGAATTATCTATACTATGGGTATCAAAAAAGTCATTTACCTCAATAGTTATGCTGAATACAAAGGTATTGGCACTGATGAAGGTGTTGATTTTCTGACTCGTTTTGGGGTTCAGGTTGAAAAATTCAAGAAGCCGGAGCATTTGGCTGCAGTAGTTTAAATTATGCAGATATGTATTCTCCCTTTAATAGCCGTCACCTTCATTGCCGTCACCTTCAAGTGACGGAATATGGATAATTGCCGGATATCGGCTTTAGCCATATTTCAAAAATTCAACAGCGTTATTGTGAAGTTAAATCGCCCAATTCTAAAACATTTTCTGAAAAAATCAGTTTAAACTGTTTGAGTCGCTCTATTTCGTACTCCCTAAATCTTACAAAAAGTGAATAAGTTTAAAATCTGGTTGCCATTAATTTTTGGCGGACTCTTGGCTCTTGGTATTTACGTTGGAATGCGAATGAATCAGCCATATACAAATGCAAATTCTTTTTTCTCTTTTCGTACCGGACAATTCAATAAATTGAATGATGTGATCAATTATATCAATCAAGAATATGTTGATACTGTTAATCAGAAAAAATTAGTTGAAACTACGATCGAAGATATGCTTCATCAGTTGGATCCGCATTCAGCTTACATTCCCGCAGATGAACTTCAATCGACAAACGAACCGTTAGAAGGAAATTTTGATGGCATCGGTGTCGAGTTTCATATTCAAGATGACACCATCATGGTAGTTACCGCTGTTTCAGGTGGGCCATCAGATGCACTTGGAATAATGCCCGGCGATAGAATTATTAAAGTTGAAGGAAAAAGTGTTGCAAATATTCATATCACAAATCAAATGGTCATGCAAAATTTGCGTGGGCCAAGTGGAACGAAGGTAAAAGTTACAATTTACAGAAAAGGTAAATTGATCGACTACGCAATTACTCGTGGTAAGATTCCAATTTACAGCGTCGATGTTTCTTATATGCTTAGTCCGGAAACGGGTTATATCAAGGTCAGTCATTTCGGTGATAAAACGTATGAAGAATATGTCGATGGATTTATGAAATTGAAAGAAAAAGGGATGAAGAATCTTGTTCTCGATCTTCGTGGAAATCCCGGTGGATATTTGAAAACAGCTATTCAACTTGCTGACGAATTTTTGCCTGAGAAAAAATTGATTGTTTATACTCAAGGCCGTTCGCGTCCAAAAGAATCATATTCTGCAACTACAAATGGTTTCTTTGAAAATGGTGCTCTCGTTGTACTTATCGATGAAGGAAGTGCATCGGCGAGTGAAATTGTTTCCGGTGCTTTGCAAGATTGGGATCGCGCAACAATTGTTGGTCGTCGTTCATTCGGTAAAGGCCTAGTACAAGAGCAAAGTGAATTCCCTGATGGCTCTGCAATTCGTTTGACGATTGCCAGATATTAT
>JANOBV010000229.1:0-8976 GCA_031411835.1 Bacteroidota bacterium
ATCAACGACGGCGAACGAATTGCTCAATTAGTAATTGCTCGTCATGAAAAAATAGAATGGAACCCAACTGTTGCTTTGCAAGAAAGTGAAAGAGGCGCAGGCGGATTCGGCTCCACAGGAACGAAATAATTTTAAACTGAATAATAAATACGAATGAGAATAATTGTACCAATGGCAGGAATGGGCAAAAGAATGCGCCCACATACACTAACAGTTCCTAAACCTTTAATCCCTGTTGCAGGAAAACCAATCGTTCAATGGTTGGTTGAAGATATTATAAAAGTCTGCGCTGAAAAAGTTGAAGAAATCGCCTATGTGATTGGTGATTTTGGTGATGAAGCGGAGAAAAATCTAATTGCTATCGCTGAAAAACTCGGAGCAAAAGGTACGATTCATCATCAAGACGAACCACTTGGAACTGCTCATGCAATATTATGTGCAAAAGATGCGTTGAAAGGTAAAGTGATCGTCGCTTTCGCTGATACACTTTTCCGTGCCGATTTTAAAATTGATGATAAACAAGAAGGTGTGATCTGGGTAAATAAAATTGAAGATCCAAGAATGTTTGGTGTTGTAAAATTAAACAATGAAGGAACGATCACTGATTTCATTGAAAAACCGGCTGAGTTTGTTTCTGATCTTGCTATCATCGGAATTTATTATTTCAAAGACGGCGAATACTTGAATAAGGAACTTCAATATTTGCTCGATAATAATATTCGCGAAAAAGGCGAGTACCAATTAACAAATGCTTTAGAAAACATGAAGAAGAAAGGAACTAAATTTGTTCCCGGAAAGGTTGATGAATGGCTCGATTGCGGAAATAAAGATGCAACTGTTTATACAAACAAACGTGTTCTTGAGAACAATCGTTCTTCATCAATGATCTCTTCGAATGTAAAAAAAGATAATTCAATCATCATCGAACCATGTTACATTGGTGAAAATGTTGAATTGAAAAATTCAATCGTAGGTCCGCATGTTTCTCTAGGTGCCGGATCTAAAATTGAAAATTCTGTTGTTTCAAATAGTATCATTCAAACAAATACGAAAATTAAAAATAGTGTAATCGAAAATTCAATGATTGGTAACGGTGCGGAATACAATAATGCTCCTGAACAATTAAGCATCAGTGATTACTCGACTCATAATTAAAAAGCGAAATGAATAAATTGTTGATCTTTTCATTATCAGTTGTATTACTTTCAGGCTGTAAAAGCGGACAAACTTCTACAACTTCTGCGTCTAAAAAGTCATCGCCTTCTAAAACGGAGATGTCTGATTCGCAACGTGCGGAAGTTACTTACGCTTTCTTCAACGCGAATAAGGAAAAGATCCTTGGGAATATGGATAATGCTGCCGGACTTTTTTCTGAAGTGATCAGAAAAGATCCTAGTAATGCTGCAGCAATGTATGAGCTCGCTAATATTTATAACAATCAGAAAAAATTTGCCGATGCCTTGTTCTTTGCAAAAGGCGCCTATCAACTCGACACAAAAAATAGCTGGTATATTCTAACTTACACAGATCTTCTACAGAAAAATAAAAAATATTCTGAAGCGGCTTCTGTCTTGGAAAAAGCGGTTAACGACGATCCATCAAAACCTGATTACTACTACGAATGGGCTTCTGCACTTTTATATGCAGAGAAACCAAATGATGCTATTAAAGTGTATGATAAGTTGGATGCAAAAGTTGGATTGACACGTGAAGTAGTAATGCAAAAGTCAAGGATCTACCAACGATTGAATAAAAACGATAAAGCAATTGAAGAGTTAGATAAATTGATTGCATTAGATCCGAAAGATTCTCAAGCTTATGGAATGAAAGCAGAGATCTATCAGTCAATGGGAAAAAATGATCTTGCTCTTGAAACCTACAACAAAATTTTAGCGATCGATCCTGAAAATCCATATGTGCATTTGTCACTTGCAGATTTTTATAGAAACACAGGCGAAAAAGAAAAATCGGTTGAGGAATTAAAAAAAGCATTTCTAAATAAAGAGCTCGACATTGATACAAAGATCAGTATACTCAGTTCTTACTATGCATTGATTGATGTACATCCTGAATTAAAAACACAAGCGCTTGATATGTGTAAGCTACTTGTTCAGGCAAATTCTAACGAACCTCGTGCACATGCTGTGTATGGCGATTTTCTGATCAAAGACGGGAAAAACGAAGAAGCAAGAGCTGAGTATTTGAAAGCAAAAGAATTAGGCTCGAAAGAATTTGCAATTTACAATTCACTAATGTTATTGGATGCTCAATTACAAGATTGGAAAGCGCTTACTACAGAAAGCGAAGAGGCAATGAGTCTATTCCCTGAACAATCATTGCCATATTTCTTTAATGGAATGGCGCAGATCCAAAGCAAGAAATATACTGAAGCAATTTCTGTTCTAAATACCGGTGTGAAATTAGTTGTCGATAACAAAGCACTTGAGGGACAATTTTATGCTAGTCTGGGAGACGCTTATAATGAAACACGCGATTACGTAAAGAGTGATGAAAGCTTCGATCATGCATTACAGATCAATCCGAAAGATGCTAATGTGATGAATAATTATGCATACTATCTTTCTGTTCGCAATGAAAAACTCGACAAAGCAGAAGCGCTTTCAAAAGAGTCAAATGAATTAGAGCCAAAGCAAGCATCGTATGAAGATACCTACGGGTGGATAATGTATAAGCAAGGAAAATATTCGGATGCGAAATCGTGGATTGAAAAATCACTTTCAAATGGAAGCGATAGCAGTGCAACAGTTTTAGAACATTATGGCGATGTAGTATTTCACCTTGGCGACAATGCAAAAGCATTAGAATATTGGCAAAAAGCAAAAGCTGCAGGCGAAGGCGCATCTGAATTTTTAGATCGAAAGATTCTTGAAAAACGTTTGTTTGAATAAAATGAATCGTCAAAAGAACTCTTTCTTCTTCCGTCTTTCGTTTTTCGTTTTTCGAAATGCTTCCAGTAGATTTGCGCAGAAGACGCCGAAAATCAGCGGAGTCTTTTTACTTTTTACTTTTTTCTTTTTTCTTTTTTTTGTTGGATGTAAATCACAAAAAAAAGTAGTCGAGTCTCCCTCCGCCTCAACAAAATTAAAAGGCCAAGAAGTAATCCAAGCATTCGATAGTGTACTTGCTCATCAGTTTCAATTCAAATATCTTACTGCAAAAGCTGCAGTTGATTACACTGACAGAACCGGCGACACAAAAAATTTCGACATTAATATTCGAATGAAACGTGATAGTGCTGTGTGGATTTCCATTACTCCGCTCTTAGGAATTGAAGCGGCGCGATTGATGGTCACAACGGACAGCGTATTCATGCTTGATCGTGTTCACAAAACTGTTTTACGTCGTGACATAAATTACTTCGGTGAAATGCTGCGAACAAATGTCAACTTTGATATGTTGCAATCAGTCATCATTGGCAATTATTTTCAATATCTGGAAAAAGAAAAATTGAAATCGATCTATGAAGAAGAACCATACATTATTCTCAGCTCACTGAATAAACGTCAAGTAAAAAGAGCTGCGGAAGAAAAAGATCCGACAAAACCTGTTATTCAAGATTTTTGGATCGATGGTAATTACAGAATCGCCAAATCAAAGATCACGGACGACAAACTCGATCGTTTCGTTGAAGCAACATATAAAGAGTTTATAGATGTAAATGGTTTCCTTTTTCCAAGTAATCTTGTTCTTACCATTTCCGGAACTACGCCAACCATCATGAAGATCAACTATTCGAAAGTTACTCAAGTGGATTCTTTGCAGTTACCATTTACTGTGCCGGAGAAGTATGAGTTGAGGTAGTTCAGCTGTTCCGGATTTTTAATCCGGAACCCCCGAGCTTCGGATTTTTAATCCGATAAAATCTACTTTAATTATAAATCATTTTAGTAAAAAGTCGGCCATTAACTTCTACTCTTATTAAATAAATTCCCGAAGTAAGATTTGAAATATTTTTAGAAAAGTGGTTAGTGCTAAATTTTTCACTGAGCAATGTTTGTCCCAGCATACTAATAATTTGAATACACTTTGAAATTCCTTTTTCATCTTCAATAGAAATGTTAAGGAAGCCATTTGTAATTGATAATTTATAATTTTCATGATGATTAATATTTTCAACAGATACTAAATTACAAAAGTCGTCAAATGTGTATGATGAAGAATTTGTGTTAAATAGCATTGTGTCAGCCGGATAACTTGTATTTACATTGTCTGTGATTATAGATCCATCGTAAATGTTTGGTAGTATTGTAGAGCTTGAAATATTAATTGAGAATTGCTGTAAACAATTGATAGTACCTAATGAATCGCTCTTAATAAGATAATTTACTTGACTTTTTGTATACGATAAAAGAAAGCCTCCATCGGCAGTATTCAATATTGCATTTGGCCAAGCATCTGTCCCACCTTCGAAAGAGTTAGACCAAAGAATATTTAAGTTTTGATCGAGCTTGAATATGCAAAGCGCACTAGGGTTTGTATTCGTTTTTCCGAAGATAACAATTAAGCTATCTCTGCCCAAAGCCTGTAAAGATCTTCTTAGATCACTGCTCGTTGATGTAGGAATGTAATTGAATTCATAACTTCTTTCTCTCAACACATTAAATCCGGTATCCAAAATACAAAAATAATTACTACTATTATTTGGAGAATCGTAACCGCAATTTGAAAAGAAAAAATTCCCATTTGGTAATTCAATTAAATTTGTTCCTAATAATACTCCTGTAGGAAATTGAAAACGCTTAAATTTATTCCAGTATTCTGAGGCGTGATCATATTGATAAATTGACATAAATCCATCACCACCATCCGGCTCCCATCCTAATCTGTATAAATGATTAGCAGTTTGTAATAGATTAACATTATATCTTGTATACATCGTAAATCCTCGATCTTTAGAAAAGACCTTAGTCCCTGAAGAATCATATTTCAAAAAATCATAATCGACATTTGCATTGCCAACAAAATGCGATGCACTTATGATTAGTTCGTTTGCGTTGTATTCAATAAAGTTACTTGCAAAAATTCCTCTGTCAAATAAGGTGAAGTGAATAAAATTTCCAGCACTATCTAATTTAAAATAACCGCCACCTACATTGTAGCCTTGTAAAACGACACTCAAAGAATCTCCATATACATATAAATTGGAGCTGGGTCCCTGATAAATATTTGAATTTGTGAATCGAGGTGAAGTCTCGAGTTTCTTTGTCCATATTACATCAAGTTCCGCTGAAAGTCGCATCAAAATTGTTGAGTCATTTGTAGACACTGCATAATAACCACCGCCAATAGCTTTAATAATGTTGAATGTAGATGTTGGAGAAAGCGTGTATTTAGATGTGGTTTGTCCTAAACAATTAATTGATTTGAAAATGCAGAGTAAAATTAATCCTGTTTTGATTAAATGCTTCATAGATATATCGATTTAAAGTTGGGCAATAAAGTGATTTTTTTCATCGATTGTCTTTCCTATTTGGTGAATGTAGTATTTTCGCGCATAAATTCTAGTTGTTTAAAGTTTATAATCCGAACTTTGTAACCTGTATTTTTGACTACTAATTTTTAAGTAAAACCTACTGTCCAAAAACATTGTTTAACAAAAACAACATATTCAAATCAATCTTGTACCGATGTTACTCTTCATCGATCACAATTTGCGTTGCATATTATCTTACCGGAAATGCTAAGGCCGCTTTTTCGATTGGAATTTTGGATTCCGTGTTCAAGATATTTTCTTACTATTTATTTGATACGGTATGGCATCGTATCGTTGGATTTAAAGCGAAACCTGCAGTGATCTGGCTTACCGGATTAAGTGGTGCCGGCAAAACTACAATTGCAAATAATCTGATGGAGAAATTCAAAAGTAAATCTGTTGTACCTGTAATGCTCGATGGAGATGAGATCAGACAAGCCATCCGACAAACAGGATTTGATCGCGAATCGAGGAAGAAACATAATCTAAATGTAGGTTTCATCGCTTCCTTATTCGAGAAGCAAGGCAACATCGTTATCGTTGCTCTCATTTCACCATATGAAGATGTGCGAAATGAGATTCGAAAGATGTGTACAAATTTTATTGAAGTCCATGTTTCCACTGAATTAAATGTATGCATCGAACGTGATGTCAAAGGACTTTATAAAAGAGCCATAGCAGGTGAATTAATAAACTTCACTGGTATTTCAGACACATATGACGTTCCTTCAAACGCCGAAGTTGTAATCGATACAGCACAATTGTCGACCGAAGAATGCGCTACGAAAATTTTCAATTATTATCGGCGTAGAAAAGTGTGATTTCTTTTACTACTAGCTTATTAAAAAAACACAAGAGCACAAGTTCACAAAAGTCCACGGAATTTCTTCCTTTGATTTACCTTCATAAATCGGGGCCGCCATTGATTATTGAATTCTGTAAAACGCATTAATGTATCGTACTAAAATACCGAAAACATCGAAGCATAGATTTCCGTGGACTTTTGTGCACTTGTGCACTTGTGTTTATTATTTCAACCCTATTGACCTGATTTTACTTGAAGTTCCTACAAACTTTTCCCAAAATTCTGCGTTAGAAAAGCCTTATCTTTATTGGAAATCAATGTATTCGGGTTCGGCATATTCGTTCAATTTTAGCAAAAGCAGCTTAAAAGCGCAGTTAATGTGCTTTTTTTCACTGCTTTGTGCGGTTATGCTTTTCGCCGGAAATTCTTACGGACAGTCGAAAAAGGATTTGGAAAAAAAGAAGAATGCAATCCAAAAAGACATAGAATATACCAATCAACTTTTAAAGCAAACGAAAAAAAATAAGTCTGCTTCATTGAATCAACTCGTTACTTTAAATAAAAAGATCACCTACCGTTCCGAACTTATTTCAACCATTAATACAGAGATCAGTTCTGTCGATAATGAGATCGGTGCGGTGAGTACAAATATTGATTCATTACATAGTAGCCTAACGAATCTTAAAAAGCAATACGGTCAATTGCTTTATTTCGCATACCGCAATCAAAGTACATACTCTAAACTGATGTTCGTTTTTTCTGCGAATAGTTTTAATCAGGGATTCAAACGTATGCAGTACTTGCGACAATTAAGTCAGTACCGCGAGCGACAACGTGATAAGATCGTTGCAACACAAGATTCGCTCAATGGAAAAAAGACGAAGCTTCAAGTTGTAAAAGCTGATAAAAAGCAATTACTCACTTCACAACAGCGTGAAAAGAATCAACTCGATCTTGAAAAGAAAGAGCAAGTTCACATGTTGAACAATCTTACGAGCAGGGAGAAAAAATTACGTGGTGAACTGAAAGAGAAAGCCCGACAAGAGCAACGACTTGCAGATAAGATAGAAGACATTATCCGTAAAGAAATAGAAATGGCAAAGGCTGCAAGCAAACGTCAATCTAATTCTACAACAACGGCTAATGTTAGCAAACGCAAAACAGAAATGGCAAATACAACAGCCGCCGTTTTAGCAAATACACCGGAGACCATTAAACTTAGTAACGATTTCGAAAGTAATCGTGGTCGGTTGCCATGGCCGGTTGAACAAGGAATGATCAGTAGTTCGTTTGGTCGACATTCTCATCCTGTTTGGAGAGATGTTGTCGTAAACAATAATGGAGTAAATATCAATTCTGCAAAAGGCGCAAAAGCAAGAGCGATCTTTGAAGGGAAAGTAATTCGCGTGCTACTTGTGGTCGATAAATATGCCGTGCTTATTCAACATGGCGAGTACTTTACATTGTACTCGAACCTCGAACAAGTCTACGTGAAAGCCGGCGATAAAGTCATTACTCGTCAGCCATTGGGTGTCGTTCAGACTAATGACGAAGACGATAAAACCGAGCTTCACTTGGAAGTTTGGCGTGGCAGTAATAAAATGGATCCGGAAAATTGGATAGCATCGAAAAGGTGATTTATCCATGAAAAATGAATAATTAACAATCAATTCGTTGATTTAAACCATCATTATTATCAAATGAAAAGATAAATCATGCCCTTTGACAGGGATTTTTCTCTACATTTGTAGCGGTTTAAATCGAACCACAAAAATATATCAAAATGATCTCATCGATTTTACTCGGATTTCTAGGCGGTCTTGGAGGCGGAGAAATTTTCCTTTTAGTTGTTGTAATACTCATCTTCTTCGGCGGAAAAAGAATCCCTGAATTAGCTCGCGGATTAGGCAAAGGCATCAAGGAATTTAAAGATGCTAAGGACGGTGCTCCATCGAAAGACGAAGAAATAAAAAAATAATTTCGCTGTGCACACAGCGGATTTCGGATTTCGCATAACGGAATGTAGCTACAATCCGTTATGCGAAATCCGAAATTTATTTTGAGCTTCTGATCCGCTCAATCAACTCTACAGGAATTGCTTCCCGATAAGGCTCAAGGGCTTTATGGTCGTTTTTTTCTAATTCCGAGATTAGTTTTTTCCCTTTTTGTACACTTATAAAGTAGATCGTACTCGTCATTTGATCAGACGCTTCCATTTCGTTTTCGACAAATAACCAGCCCACTTTGCGCTTATTATTTTTCAGATATAGGGTAGCGATCTTATTCAAATGGGGTGTGATATCATCTAATCCCATGTGGCTGTAAGATGTTTGTGAAGTTGTTGTAGATGGCGCTTGCATAGGTTTCTTCGATCAGCTCTTCTTCCTGCCGACTGTTTTTATTTGTGTTTATTATTGCGGTAATATCGATTCGAGTTACGTTCTTATTTACGGTGCTAATTTCAAAAACCAACTGACGTGCTTTTCTCAACCAATTGCCTTCCTGATGAGCAATAACTACTGACGAATTCAAGGTTTGTACTACAAATCCTTTTCGTAGTAACATCTCTTTTAATTTTTCTAAAACATCGGGCAAAGCAAGCCCAAGTAGCGCAGTTTCCATAGTGCTAGATTGAATTGTAATTCTGTCGATGCAGTCGCACAGACAGTGTTCGGTA
>JANOBV010000230.1:0-1525 GCA_031411835.1 Bacteroidota bacterium
TTGGGATCGCGCAACAATTGTTGGTCGTCGTTCATTCGGTAAAGGCCTAGTACAAGAGCAAAGTGAATTCCCTGATGGCTCTGCAATTCGTTTGACGATTGCCAGATATTATACACCAACCGGCCGTTGTATTCAAAAACCGTATGACGGAAATTACGATGAGTATGAGAATGAACTTTCTCTTCGACTGAAGCATGGTGAATTACTAAGTTCAGATAGTATTCATTTTCCTGATTCGCTTAAGTTCACTACTCCGGGTGGAAAAGTTGTTTACGGTGGTGGAGGAATTATGCCGGATGTTTTTGTTTCACTGGACACTACAGGAATTTCAGAATATTATTCTGAGTTGAATTCGAAAGGCTTGATCACAGAATTTGTATATAAGTATGTCGACAATAATCGCTCTACGTTGAACAAATTTAAAACGTTTGATGATTTTAATGCCGGCTTTAAAATAAATGAATCTATCTACCGTGACTTTATTTCTTTTGCAGAGAAAAGCGGAGTAAAACCGGATGCCGCCGGCATGAAAATTTCCGATGAAATTATTCGTACACAAATGAAGGCACTCATAGCTCGCCAAGTTTGGAAGAACGATGGATTTTATCCTGTGATTCAATCATTAGATAATACTTTGAAAAAGGCACTAGATCTTATAGATAAAAAACAAGTAGCGATCAAAGGAAGTTAAGTGGAAAAAAATTATTTCAAAATAATTTTAATTTGTTTTACGCAACTGATATTGATCGGGCATAGTGGATTTGCTCAAAATAGAATTGGTTTCTCCCGCCCTAAAGATGAAATTCTTTCTGCTACTGGTGTCACGTTATTTCTAGGTGGCAATTATTTCTATCGACAAAAAGATCCATTGACGATTCAACAAATTGTTGATCTCAAAATTTCTGATGTAAATTCTTTTGACCGATTAGCAACTAAGAATTATTCTGTAAGTGCATCGAAAGCATCAGATGTTTTATTGATTTCTTCCATGGCGCTTCCTGCAGTTTTATTGATCGATCAAAACATAAGAAAAGATGCTGCACCAGTAATGTTGGGTTATTTACAATCAATTCTAATTACCTCTGGTGAAGTACAACTTGTGAAGGGCTTGGTGAATCGCACTCGTCCATTTGTTTACAATGAAAATGCACCCTTGAGTGAAAAACAAAAGGCAGATGCTAATGCTTCTTTTTTTTCAGGACATAGTGCTATGACGGCAAATGCTACTGCTTATACTGCTATGGTTTACAGTATTTATTATCCAAATAGCAAAGCTTTACCATACATTTATATTGCTGCAGCTGCAATACCATTAACAACAGGATATTTAAGATTTAAAGCAGGGAAACATTTTCCAACAGATATAGGTGTAGGCCTAATTGTAGGCGCACTTAATGGTTATTTATTGGCTAAATGGCATAAAAGCAAATAAATAATTGCCTTTTATTTTTTCATTCAACAATTATTTTTTTAACCTCATTTCTTTACTGAATTAACTTTATCTTTGCACATCTAAAAAAAACAA
>JANOBV010000231.1:0-15343 GCA_031411835.1 Bacteroidota bacterium
CATTTCATTTCATTTCATTTCATTTCATTTCATTTCATTTCATTTCATTTCATTTCATTTCATTTCATTTCATTTCATTTCATTTCATTTCATTTCATTTCATTTCATTTCATTTCATTTCATTTCATTTCATTCCACTTCACTTCACTTCATTTTTATTGTCGTCCTTATTTTTCGGTTCCATCATTTCCATCAACTTCAATCCAAGCAAACCATCCATCGCACTTCCGTTCCCATTTCCACCAATGAGTACATCTGGAATTAATTTCACTTTTCCTTTTGCCAATTCCTCAGTGATCTTATATTTCGTAAAATTTTCACCGCCGATGGCTTTCACTGCTAATTCATAAGATTCAGCGGTCGATTTACCAATTGCTAAGATCTTTCCGGCTTCAGCATTTCCTGTTAAGGAGATCTGTTCTGCTTGTGCTGATGCTTTCATTTTAATTGCTTCTGAATCTGCTTGCGCTCTTGCTTTTGTAGATTCTGCTTCTGCATAAGCGCGAAGTTTAGTTGCTTCGGCCTCTGCACCGACAGCCAATTTCACGCCTGTTGCATCACCTTCTGCTTTCTTAACTGTTGCATTTGCTGTTCGCTCTGCAATCTCAACACTCTGTTGCGCTTTTACAATATCTTTCTGCATATCAGCAATGGCAGTTTCTTTTTCCATTCCCTGACGTGTTTCTTGAGCACGCTTCTGTGTATCGTATGTAACTTTTTGTTCTTCTGCAATTTTTCTATCTGTCAATGTTTTCATCAACGATTCGGGTGGAACGATATCCCCAATCAATGTATCAACTGCATTGACATTATATTCGTCTAAGACTTTTTTAATGTGAGCCTTCGCAGATTCCTGACGTTCTTTACGAGTAGATAAGAAAGCAATCACATCGCTGTCTTGTGCTGAGTTACGGAAGTAGTTTCCAATAGTCGGTTCCAAAACTTGTGAAACTAAATTCACCATGTTCCCAAAACGTGCAATAACTTTTGGTGCTTCTGTTGTAGGAACGTGAATGATTTGTGCTACATCCAAGTTAAATGGAAATCCATCTTTTGAACGAACTGTAATCGTAGAGAGATTCTTATCTAAGTTATGCGCTTCACTTCTCGCCGATGCCCAATTCAAAACTAAATTTGTTGTTGGTACCAATTCAACTTTCATAATGTATTTGTTTACCGGATATTTTCCCGGACCTAGCGGTTCTAACCAAACACCTTTGAAACCTTTTTCTACAATGTTGCCATGTTTAAAATCTGTACCGGTCAGATCATGGCCTTCGCCACCGATGTATGAAATAACAACACCAACAAATCCAATTGGGATTTCTGTCATTGGTGTTTCTTCAATTTGAATTGCCCATGGATTTAAGTTGTATGAGCCGGCTAATATCACTTGCGGTTGTAATCCACGATTACCACCTGCTTTAAGAAACAAATCAAAGTCTTGAAAATTATTGTGACCTTCAATTGGTTTACCTGCTATTTGTCCTGACTCAATTGGCATTCCATCAAGCGTAGTAATAATTCCAACCATGCTCTCTTGAATCCGAACCATATCAGTCGTAGAAATTTGGAACAGCATTGTATTGATCCTGTATGAACCGGCTGTGATGTAAGTCGTCTGTCGACCTCTTTGTCCACCATTCGCTAAAAATTTAATTGCATCTTGGAAATTATCGCAGTCAACATATTTTGCAAGGATATTTCCTGTTGGAATTTCAGAACCATCTTTTGAAAGAACTAAACCGATTTTACCTTCAGGGATAACAGTGAATAATTCCATCGTAATTTCATACTGCCAAAACCATTTTCCGAAATACAAACCGGGTGCTAATGTCTTTGCTTGGAATCCTGCTTCACCTAGCGATGCAATGATGCGCCCATCAGGCAACTCTTTATTAGCTCCGAATAAAACGAATTTTTTTGTTACCAGTCCAATTCTATCTTCAGGAACGATGACCATTCCGAAAAGAAAACGGAGAATGTATTTATAAAGAACAATGCAAAGAATTATTACCAGTACCCACCAGTAATTTAAAAATAAATTTTCCATTTTCGGTTAGATTTTATTAGCTGAAATTGCCTTTAGTTTTAGCGCTTCAAAGCTAATAATATTTCCGAATGTTACTTTAAATCCAATTCAAAAATCCTAGCTTCTTAATAGGGGTTATGCCTGTAAGCAGGAATTTCAATAAAACCACTATCTACATAAAGTTTGATAGCTGATTTCATAAAATCGGCTGTGTCGAGTTTGACTTTTTCGTAGTGCAATCTCTTTGCAATTTCTATGCAACGAGTGAGAAGCAGTTTACCAATTCCGAAACCTCTACTTTCCGGCTTGACATACATACGTTTGAATTCGCATTCTGATTCGTTGAATCTTTTGATTCCTGCGACACCGACAGCTATATTATTTCGGAATACAATGCAGAGACCGCCGTTTGGATTGCCATATGTTTCAGAAATCGTATTTAATTCGTGATTGAAATTTTGAAAGGATAGATCAATTCCTTGCTAAGTAACATATTCCAAAATTAAAATCTTAGCTGCTGAAAAATTAGCTGCAGTTTTACCTCTAAGAATTCAATTTTATTTTTCATTCTTTTTTCTAAGATATAGTATTGGTTTTCCCGGTGTAAAGAAAGGTGAAAAAGTTATATTAAGCGAATCGTCTGAAATTAATTCTAAATCACAACCCGGTGGCGGCCACATTGGGAAATAACCGGATGAGTAAATATGTCCGGTTGAATCTTTTGAAAAATAATATGGATTTCTATCTGCACCTTTTAAAGTAATTTGATATCCTTCATCAACAAATTCTGCTCTTTGGTGTGTAGAATCTACCATGTACCAATAACCAAGAATTTTTTTTGATTCGAAATAGGAACGTTTAACCCGCTGGGAAATGCTATCATTTGCTACTTGCGAATTGGCATTGAAACAAAGCAGAGTGCAAGAAAACCAGATTGAAATGATTGGAAATTTTTGAATCATGGAACCAACTTGTCGACTATTATGCCAAAGATAATTAAATTGCCTATGGTAAAGCAGGAATTTAGTTTGATTTTACTGTCATTAAATAATTGCTTTCAAAAATTGCAATCGGAGAAATGACTGTTTCTTGAGTAGGAATTTTATCTCCATAACGTTCCTTCATAATTTTCTTGACGGATTTATTCGTCAGATCAAAATCGCTAAGCTTTTGTAGTTTGCCTATTTCTATTCCTGTTGCACGTTGATAAATTTTCCAAATTAGTTCAGAGCAATATATTTTGTCGTCGGACCATTCAAAAGTAAGATCGTAATTTTTGCCTTTCAATTGTTCGCCGACATCTTTCATTTTTTGAAGTGAAGCTTCGTTTAATATTTGATCCGCATTTTTTAATCGCTTAATCACATATTTCCCTTCTTGTCCACGAGCAATCCACTCATCAAGTGGTGTTCGCTTAACAGGCTGAACCGCTTCGAAAACATAGTAATCATTTCCATCTTTATAGATCAATCCGCAATGAGAGTATTTAGATCTAGTTGCAAGTTGAATAGCTTTGCTTTGTGATGAAAGAGAAGTTTGGAAGATCAGGTCTCCGTTTTTTAATTCGTTATTTTCTGTAAGTTGTTTTACTTCTGATTTAGCTGATTCAAGAAATTGATTTCTAGTGTGAGAATTTCGTTTTATGTAAATCCAACCGGTAATTACAATAACTAAAAGTCCTAATATGGCTATCTTTTTTTTCATTTAAATAATTTCACTTTCCGGGATACAACTTCTTCATATGTTTCAAATGATTCACAATCATTTTCTCTAGAATCACAATGTTTATATCCTCAAGCTTCTTGACATAAACACAGCCTTTCGTTGTTTTATGTTTTCCAAATTTTTCAAGCAACTCTTCTCGTTTATCAAAACTGGCACAGAAATAAAATGTAAGAGCAGTTGAACGTGGAGAGAAGGCTGCTAATGGAGCATCACCTTCATGCCCACTTGGATATTTATAATGGTAGCTTCCAAAACCAATAATGCTGGGGCCCCACATTTTTGGCTCAAGTCCGGTTTGTTTTTTGAAAATCTTTACGAGTTCTAATCCGTCTTTGCGTTTTTTTTCATCTTCTATGCCATTGATGAAATCTTTTACGCTGACTTTTGTTTCTTCGGTTTTATTTTTTGCCATGATATTTTATTTAGCAACAAAATTTAGGCAATTAAGATAAAGAATAATTTGAAGAATCGAATATTGTTTTTTGAATTAATTAGCTTAATTCTTCTTCTCTGAAAATTTAATGATCTTATTATACAATTCATTTTCGTCAATTGGTTTGGAAATGTAATCGTTCATTCCAATAGCAATACATTTTTCGACATCCATAGAGGTTACATCTGCCGTAAGTGCAATAATTGGAACTGTAGATTTCATCACTTTTCGAATATGTTCGGTCGCCTGAAAGCCATTCATCTCCGGCATTTGTAGATCCATTAATACAATATCATATTCTTTTGAATGCATCATTTCAATAGCAAGTTTTCCATTGCCTGCAATATCAAAGTCGAAACCATAGTCCGATAAAATTATTTTTATAAGAAGTTGATTCAATGCAATGTCTTCTGCTACCAGAACTTTTACATCTTTTAATTTTGATTCGTGAATTTCACCATCTAAAATAATTTTCTTCTCATTTCCATTTTCACGTAAGAGCATCGTTTTGCCTTTCTTAAAGCGGAAGACAAAGCTAAAAGTAGAACCATAATCTCTTTTACTTTTTACTTCTATAGTTCCACCCTGAAGTTCAACGAGCTTTTTTACAATTGAAAGACCCAGGCCGGTCCCTCCATAAAGTCTCGAAGTTTCATATGCTTCTTGTCCGAAGTCCTCAAAAATTCGCCCGAGTTGATTTTTGTGAATACCAATTCCGGTATCAGCAATGCTAAATTCAATTGCGATCTTATCTTCGTCTTCATTAAGCGACTTTATTTTAATTGTAATCGATCCCGAAGACGTAAACTTAACGGCGTTACTTACCAAATTTAGAATGATCTGACGTAGGCGCATCGGATCCCCGATAACTATTGCCGGAATTGAAGCATCATAATCTTTTATTAGTTTCAGATTCTTTTCTAGAATTTTAGTCTCAAAAAGTTGAAGCGTGCCGGCGATAGAATCCGATAGGTTGAAAGGGATTTGTTCAAAGGTCATTTTCCCGGAATTCACTTTGGCTAAGTCAAGGATATCGTTTATTAGAATGATCAAAGCCTCACCGGATTCTTTAACAGCACTTACATATTCTTTTTGTGGAGAGTTTAATTCTGTTTTAAGTAGGATATTTGTGAAACCAATTATTGAATTCATCGGAGTACGAATTTCATGACTCATATTGGAGAGAAACTGCTGCTTAGATATCACTGCGTCTTCAGCAATCTTAGTTTTTACGTCTGCATTCTTTTTTGCCTCTATCAAATGTACATTACTTTCTTCAATTTTCTTATTTGCTTTCTTCTCAATTTCCAATTGTAACTCTAGGGCTTTATTCTCTTTTACCTGGAGTTCTTTAGCAAGAAGCTTTATTTTTGTAATATCTGAAATAGTAAGAACAATCAGTTCTTCTCTACTGCTTTCGTGAACTATTTTATGAGCATTTAACAACATTGTTTTTTGGCCGATATCCGGAAAGGTGTGCTCAACTTCAAAATCTTGAAATTGCTTGTTTTTAATAAGAATACTCTCTAGAAGATCGCGGAGCTTTGGAATATTCCATTGATTGTTGCCAAGCTTAAAAAGTGATATTCCTACGCTTTCATCTTGCGTAACATGAAACATTTTACAAAAGGATTGATTTGCTGATTTGATGCAAATGTCTTTGTCCAAAATTAACATTGGTTCGTGAATTGTAGACAATATCGATTCATAATAATTATAGATTTCTTCTACTTGTTGAATTCGTGCTTGCAATTCCTGATTTGTAGTGATCAGCTCCTCATTCGTTGATTCTATTTCTTCTTTTGATGTTTCAAGTTCTTCATTTAAGCTTTGTAATTCTTCATTACTCGAAACTATTTCTTCATTGGCACTTTGTAATTCTTCATTAGCAGCTTCTTGATCTTGTGTGATGGATGCCATATCATAACGGGAAGCTGATATCTCTTCTTCTAGTTTTTTTATTCTGCGGTCTTTTGAAATGGAATTATTTTTTACGCCTTTTGTTGTTTGTTCAAATATTTCAGGTTGTTCAAGACCTGAAAATACAATCACTAATAAGTCTTCTTCGCCATCGATCTTTATTGGAGTCACATCTAATGAAATTATTCTAATTGCATTTCCGGGCTTGTCACGATTCATTTCTATACCGGTTTTTCGTACCGTTTGTTTTGTTTTTATTGCATGATGAATTGCATTTCGTAACTCAAATGTAATTTCCATATGAGCCATTTTTAAAATATTCAAACTCGCTTTACCTGCTGTATTGAGAAGATATGGCGAAGTATTGCCTCTGAATTGGAGAATCTCCAGATCATGGTTTATCACTACGCTGGCCGGAGCATATTCTGCAAGTAAAAATGAATCAAAGTTTGTGCTTAGACTACTTGTAACTATGGATGGAGCTTTACTTGGTTGAATGATCTCTACATTATTTCCTTTTTGCAAATTAGTTTGCAAAACTCTAGGCGAAATATCTGAAATACTTAGGGCCCTTGTGCTTTTTTTACGAGTATATATTTTATACTTTTTATTTATCTGCGTACTGAAAAGTTGTATTGAAGCGCCTACAGTTTCAGATTTTCCAAGCATTAAGCACCCGTTTTCATTTAGAGCGTAATTGAAAGTAGAAATAATTTTTTTCTGCGCAAGTGTATCGAGGTAGATAAGCAGATTTCGGCAACTGATAAAATCCATTCTTGAAAATGGTGGATCTGTTAGAATATTATGAATTGCAAAGATACAAACATCTCGAAGTGATTTTGAGATACGATATTTATCTTTTGTCTTTGTAAAAAATCGCTGAAGTCTTTTGGAAGAAACATTTTTTAATTGATCTTTCGAATATTCTCCATTGCGTGCATTAGTGATCGCTTCAGTACTGAGATCAGACGCAAAGATCTGGAAAGGAACGTTGCTGTATTTGCTGTCTTGAACTTCAAGAAGTAGCATTGCAATAGAATAAACTTCTTCACCGGTCGCACAAGCAGGAACCCAAATTCGCAAAGTATCGCCTTGTTTTTTATTTTTAAGAAGTTGTGGTAAAACCGATTTTTTTAAGAATAAAAATGAATCCGGATCTCTGAAAAATTCAGTTACATTTATTAGTAGATCATCATATAGCGAGTTTACTTCATGGTTATCTTTTTCGCATAGTTGTGTGTATTCTTTAAGGACACTCATTTTATGAATCAACATCCTGCGTAAGATGCGTCTTTTAATAGTGTTTTTTTTATAATGACTGAAGTCGACACTTTTTTTCTTGTGTAAAAGTTGGATCAATTTATATAGATCGACATCATTATCATCAATTGAATCTTCAGGAGCTGCTTTTATCTCTTTGCTTTTTATTAGAGGATGTTTACTGATCCAATTTATTTTTTTTCCTATTTCACTTGGCGAAAGAACAAAATCAGCTACGCCTGCTGCAATTGCAGATTGAGGCATGCTCTTGAATTTTGAAGTTTCGTTTTGCGCAAAAGTGATACCGCCAACAAGTTTTATATCTTTTAATCCTTCAGTTCCGTCAGTACCACTTCCTGAAAGAACTACGCCAATTACATTTTCTTTGTGAGTTTGCGCTAGGGAAGTAAAAAGAACATCGATTGATAGAGTGAATCCTTTCGCTCGAGGAAGTAATGCTATATGCCCATCTGTCACTTCAATGCCTTTGTTATATGGCATTACATAAACATTGTTGGGCTCCATTTTATCCATATCTTCCACATCCTGAACTTTCATAGATGTTACTTTTGATAAAATGGAAGTTAGGATGCTTTTATGATCAGGACTTAAATGCTGGACATAAATAAATGCCATGCCTGTAGTAGGTGACAAACTTTTCAGAAATTGAGTAACGGCTTCAAGTCCACCGGCAGATGCGCCAATAGCAACAACAGTGAATGAATTCCAATCTGTTTTGATTTTAGAAAGTGGTGCTTTCTTCTTTAAAACAGGTGCTTTCTTTTTTATTTGTGTTGGTTTCTTTTTCATTACAATTAAATTGTGAAAATTTAAACGAACACTTTTACTATGATTTTATAGCATCCTATTGTATTTCAAAGATAGCTTAAAAAAGAACAATTATGGGTCAATTTTCATTGGTTGAGATGAAATTGATGGATACTATCAGAGAATAATGATGTAAAACAGCTCGAAACTTACTTTAATGGGTCTTCAACCAATTTAGAGTATAATCTGCAACTTCTTGCCAGCCTTTTTCACCACATAAAAAATGACTTCTATTCGCAAATTCTTTGTAGTCAACCTTGCTACCTTTGTCGGAATATTTGGCTGCTCTTTATTCCTAATTTACTATAGGAATCAACTGTCTTTTTTGCATTCCTTTAACAAGTATAGCGAAGATAATCACAAATACTATCCCAACAATTGCTTCAACAGACAACATCCATTTGCTATTATATTGATCGTGCATCCAGCCGTTAAAACTTGTCATATATACAACAGCGACATTTCCTAATGATCCCATCAGTGAGAATTTTGTTGCAGCATGATTTTTACCGATTGCAAATAATACTACTGCGGTAAATGCAGCATAGATCATTCCTGTTGTGAATGCATAAAATAGAACTCCGCCGATATATACGGAAGATTGCATCGGCATTACTGCCATAATAATTGTTACAAGTGAGCATGCAACACCGCTTCCGAGATATGCAAACCAAATTCCTTTCCGGTCTGCAATGTAGCCGCCAAAAACACAACCTAATGCGCTAACCAATCCACTTAATATTCCCGTGACGAGTGCAACAGTATCTGCATCTGCCTTCCAGTCATCAGCAATTGCTGACCATAAGTTTGACATAGCACCTGTTCCAATTGGCATTAGTATTAATGCAATTGCAAATAAGGTTATAGGGATTTTAATCATTGAAAGTAAATCTTTCACAAGTCCGGAAAATTCTTGCGCCAATGTTTTTCCTTTCTGATGATCGACATCTTTTATTGTTAGTACTATCATTGCAAATGCTAAACATGCAAGGGATAATGTAATTCCTGCAACGGATGCGTTATAATGTTCTGCAAGCCACAGACCTGATCCACCGCCTATTCCAATACCTGCTAAACTTCCCGCTTGATACCAACCTGATGCTTTTCCTTTTTGATTTTCAGCAATACATTTTGCCATGAATGCACCAACAGGCAAGATCATAATGTTGATAGCGACTTGTGAAAGAAATACAATTGATGTGAGCAATACAATTCCTTTAACAGTAAAAGGAGTGACACAAAGTAATAGTATCGTGGAAATGATGGCTACCAAACTTATCCAATACCATTTACGCAGACTAAGAGAAACATCGACAACCGGACCTAAGACAAATCGAAATAAACTTGCCGATGCTCCCACTGCAACAATGCCAGCTGTTTGAACAACAGAGAAACCATGATGAGTAAGTAAGTATGGCAACGTTACAAATGCGAATCCTTGTCCGATACCAACAGGCATCATAAGGAGAAACATGTTGAATGGTTTGGTGAATTGGTGGGTTTGCATCGATTTATGTATGACTTTAATTTTTTCAAATATAAAAATAAGTTCGAACATAATGAGCTTAAGAAAACGGATCGCAGGTATAAATAATCTGTTCGAAACAGAGAAAAAAATCGAACCGCCGTTTGAATACACAAATTATTCGAATTCCCTGAATGGTGGTGTAGTTTTATTATATTTGAAAAACTTTAATTTCGAAACTTAGTGTATAAAAATTATTATAAGGACAAGATCATTTTAGTAACGGGAGGTGCAGGTGCGATTGGACGAAATTTAGTTGAAGCATTGGCATTATTCAATGCAAAAAAAATCATAGTGCTTGATAATTTGTCCTCGTCATATTTGTGGAATTTCCCAAATTATGAAAACGTGTTATTTGTTAAAGGTGATATAAGAAGTGATGATGATTTGAAAAGAGTATTTCATCATAGACCCACAATAGTATTCCATTTGGCGGCTTTCTTTGGCAATCAGAATTCTGTTGATTATCCACTTATTAGTGAAGACGTCAATAGTCGAGGCATACTAAAACTATTGGAATATTGTGTACTTACCGGTAATATTGAACGATTTGTTTATACAAATTCCGAGGGCGGAGCTTATGGTGATAATTGCTCTATTCCATACAAAGAAGATGAAATATCAATGCAATTGAGTTCACCATATTATATATCAAAAATGTCGGGGGAGTCATATTGTAATTATTATTACAAATTTTATAATTTACCTATAAGTGTTTTAAGATTATTTAATTCCTATGGTCCGGGAGAAGTTCCCGGGCAGTATAGAAATGTAATACCTAATTTTATTTATTGGGCACTTAATAAGCAGCCATTGCCGTTGACCGGTGATAATAGAATTTCAAGAGACTTTGTATTTGTTAGCCAAACCATAGAAGGAATTTTAAGAGCCGGTTATTTTAAAAAGGCTATTGGTACATCAATTAATATTGCAACAGAAGAAGAAACATTTATTTACGATTTAGCTGAGCTGATAAATTCAAAGACGGCAAATCGATCCGGTATAAGAATTCTGAAGCAAAGAAAATGGGATACACGTGTAAAAATTATTGGCAGTAATAATAAATGTCAAGAAATATTAAAATTCAAACCTTGCTCAAACCTGGAAGCGGGATTAGATTTGACGATTGATTGGTTTAAAGAAAATATTGCAAGTATTGAAATGAGTGTGGAATTCTCGCCAGGAATAAATCCTGCTTTAGATATTTCCAATTCCTAAAAGAGTATGATAAAAATCAATCATATTTTTAGCTGAAATATTGTAGTGATAATTTTTCATACTTAGCTGTCTTGCATTCTTGCTGGTAGTCATACAGAACTCCTTTGAATTTACGCACTTTATTATTTGGTTTGCAAATTCATCTGGAGTGTCAGCGATCAAAATATTTTTCCCGTTTTCGTAATCTATGCCTTGAGCACCAATAGTTGTAGCAATTATTGTTTTTCCTAGAGCCAATCCTTCGATGATCTTTGCCCTAATTCCACTTCCTGATAATAAGGGGACAATCATAATTTGTTTTTCTTCTTGAAACTCGACAGGAGAATTTACTTCACCAATAATATCCACTATTTTTGATCTATGTTGAAATACCCATTTTGGCATTTTTCTCCCGGCAATAATTATTTTTCCATTGAATTGTTTTTTTTCTAGTAAGGGTATCACATTTTTTAAAAACCATTCAACGGCTTCAACATTTGGAAGCCAATCCATTGACCCCAAATGATAAACAATGGGTGCGTGATCAAATTGTTTTTCAAAGTTATAATTGTTTAATTTTTCGTAATCGTAGCCCATTGGAATAATTATTATCGGGGCATTATTGTTGAATGATTTAAAAATATCTGCATCTTCTTTTGTTAGTGCAATTACCCCATCTAATTCTGAACCTATTTTTTGTTCATATTTTTTCAAGCGATTGGTCGCAATCCTTAGTGCTATTTTTTTAATTGGATTATTGACATTATTAATGTAACGCTCCCAGATAATATATTCGATATTTTGTGGGCGGAGAATTATTTTTGCAGTTGAATTATTTTTTATTGTATTGATATATTTACATAGGTATAAATGCTCCAACTGAATAATATCGAAACACTCTGTTTGTAAAATGGATTTTAGTTTTTTTTCGAAATTTGAGGAGATGAATCTCTCGATAAAGTATGATTCCGACCGGAGAGTATTCGAAATTAATCGAGCCGGGTTTATATTCGTATCAACAGTTACACATTCAAATCGTGTACTGACAACATATTCTTTAGGGATTGAATCTAAATTGACATAACTACGAGTAGGATTAATTGCCAGTGTTTTTACATCTACATTATTGGCTAATAATCCCCTTGTTGTAAAGTGCATTACTTGTGCCCCGCCATCAATGGGAGGGTTTGGCATCTTATTACAAATTTGAAGAACTTTCAATTCCCTTATCTTTAAGAATAAAACCGGATAATTGTTGAGCAACTGTATGGCATCCTTCGGAATTTAAGTGAACTCCATCATAGAAATCTTCATCTGTTAGATTAAGATCTAAGCACCTTAATTTATTTTCAAATGCTAGTTGCTCTATACATAAATTAAACTCACCTACTTGTTCATTCATTGAGTAATTATATGGATAGAATACCTTTTGTGTGAATCGAGGAATTTTAAGAAGTAATATATTTTTCCCAACGGACAATAACTCTAGCTTAATAATAAGTTGATTGTATGCAATTTTAAAATCCTTGATACTGACATGATTTTTTATATCGTTGGTTCCAATCATCACCGTTATTAAACTTGGGTATATACTCTTGTAATTTTCTAGAAAAGGATTTATTGAACGAATTAAGTCCATAGTCGTATGTCCATTCGTGGAATGGTTTATTACATGCCATTTTTTATTCAACCTATTGCTAAGTAAATCACCGCAAATTTCAGGATAACCCAAATAGCTTCTTGCGCCATATGTGATGCTATCACCAAAAGTTAATAATGTTTCCCAGTTCATAATTATTCAAAATACATGATGCAAACAAATGTCCCAACGATCACACAAACAAAATCTACTAGCAACATAATGCCGAGCGTATATCTCGCTTCTTTCACATTTACTGAGCCGAAGTAAAGAGCAAGCACATAAAAAGTTGTTTCAGCTGCGCCTTGGAACAGACATGAAAGTTGCCCGGTCAAACTGTCGGGACCATATGTTTTCATTGCGTCGAGCATGAATCCGCGTGAACCACCTGCACTGAATGGGCGCATCAAAGCAACGGGAATTGCATTCGTTACTTGCGGATCTACATTGAAGACACCCATTGTTGCGCGTATTCCTTTCATCACAATTTCCATCAAGCCGGAATTACGAAAGATGCTCAATGCAACAAGCATGGCAATCATGTATGGCAACACTCGTACTGCAGTTGTAAATCCATCTTTCGCACCGGTAACAAATGAATCGAAAATATTTGTCTGATTAAGTTTGAAGACTTTTTCATTCAACAAACTGTATAGGACAATTGCAAGAATGATAAATAGCAGAACAGCATTACTTAAATTTCCTGTGAAATGCATTTTTTCTATCCCACCAAGTTTGGAAATGTAAAATAAAAGCAAGCCAATTATTGCACTCACGCCTGTAACGAAAAATATCACTGCACGGTTGAGAAGATTTATTTTTTGCTTGATGCTGACAAAGATCAAGGCTGCAATTGTTCCGACAAAAGAAGTTATAATGCATGGAATCATAATGTCCGACGGATTAGCTGCATGTTGAGCGGCGCGATAACCGATGATCGATGTTGGAATGAGCGTCAATCCGGCCGCATGCAAACACAAAAACATGATCTGACTATTCGAAGCAACTTCTTTATTCTTATTTGCCTCTTGCATACTTTCCATTGCTTTCAATCCAAATGGCGTTGCAGCATTATCGAGTCCAAGGAAATTCGCTGCGAAATTCATTGTCATAAATCCGTAAGCAGGATGACCTTTCGGCAATTCAGGGAAGATCTTCACGAATAGCGGTGTCATGAATCTAGCAAGTTTATCTAATGCATTTGATGCGCTCAATAAATTTAGCAATCCGCAAAAGAATGTTAGATATCCGATCAATGGCAACCAAATTTCGAGCAGCGTATTTTTACACGTAACAAAAATACCATCAGCCGGTTGTTTGCCGGAAGAGATCTGAACGGTTCCGGTTTCATTCAACAGATAGAGAGTGTCGCCACTTTGAATTCCTGCTGTCCCGGATTGAAGAAGCGCTGAATAAAATGCAGTATCTCCCGTTTGAAAATCCTTTACGGGCTTTTCTGCAATGAGCACAGGATCATTTTGCTTTCCATTTACAACTTGTCCAATCGTATATAAACGACCGGTAGAAAGCATGATGAGCAGGTAAATTATGCTACCTGCAATAATAAAAGACCAAAAGCGACTGAGGATCATAGTTCCTCACAAGAAAACAATAAAAGATGAAATTGAATAGCTTGTTTTGAAGTCTATCAAAGAACATTTCAACAGCTATAAACTTATAAGTGTAGATGCGTTTCCTCAATACTGAACATTAATTATTAAATCATTTCTTCACTATAACGATCTTACTAACCCTATACACCAAAAAAATTGTAAGCAACATAATGCTTGTAGCTACCATTGCTAACGTATCATAATGTTCCAATGGTGAGAAATTATCTTTTTGTACGATGATCACACCGGCTAACATAGCACCGAATCCACCTGCCATTTGTTGTAAGGATGCATTGATACTCATAAATGCGCCTCTATCTTGCGGTTGTGGTATTGCTGACGTAAGCGCAACTGCCGGAACCATTCTGCTCATGATACTTGCCATCATCAAAACGTTTGCGACAAGTACGATCCAAAATGGGGTTGCAGAAAAGTGTGCGTAAATATTTATTAATACTGCCGCCATAAGAGTTGCTCCGGCAAATATTTTGAATTTACTTACACGATCACTTAATCGACCGATTAGTGGCATCGTTATTAACGTAGCAAGACCGGTGATAAGAAATACTATCGGTAATTGTGATTGTGTAATTTTCAAATTGTTAATTGCAAATGCACTTCCGAAAGGCATCATCATAAATCCACCAATGGAAAGTAATGCCGTTGCTAAAAATCCAATGCGGTAATTTCGCTTTGCTATCGTATGCCATAAATGTTGAACAGCTGTTTTCTCTCTTTGTAATGCTAAATGTTCGTTGATCGGTTTTAGTTTTAGATAAATTGTTACAACGATCATGGCTGCCATAACTGCAATCCATAAAAATGGAACGTGCCATCCCCATTGATTTGCAATAAATAATCCAATTGGAATTCCTAAAACCTGACTCACGCCAAATCCCATTTGTACAAATCCCATTACTTTACCTCTTTGTTGTAATGTGAATATGTCGGCAATGATTGCCATAGATATAGAACCGATGACGCCACCGAAAATCCCTGTAATAATTCTCGCTGCTAATAACAAATGATAATTTGGTGCTAATGCACAGAATAAAGTTCCTAATACAAATCCGATGTAAAAGAAGAGTAACAGTTTTTTACGATCAAAGCGATCAGCAAAACCTGCTGTAAGTAATCCGGAAATTCCGGCACTGAATGCATAAGCAGAAAC
>JANOBV010000232.1:0-8386 GCA_031411835.1 Bacteroidota bacterium
AACAACTAATGCAACCAGAATTCCGTTGAAGAATTTTTGTGCGCCTAGATTTTTTTTCAATTCAACATGTCCAAGAATGTTGTTGAATAAGATCTCAAGTCTGTGAAAAGCGCTTTCGTTTTTTACGATATAATCGTAAGCTCCATACTTCATTGTATTAGCAGCAACTTCAGCTTTCTCTTGACCTGATAAAAATATTACAGGCGTATTTGGAAATTTTTCTTTTAATTTTTTCAGCACTTGCAGCCCGTTCATCGCTAAAGCATCTGAGGAATCAAGATGATAATCGAGAACGATCAAGTGGGGTTCTTCAACCATTTTATTTAAAGCATCTTCACCGGTTGCGAAAGTTGTTACTGCCGAATTAGTATATTTTCCGGTAAAGAAATCGTTCAACATTTCTCTCATTTGAGGATCGTCGTCGATTAAAGTGATCTGAAGTGGGCGGTTCGTGTACATAGGTCTGAAATACGAGGTCAAACGTAGGTTTTAATCGCGTAAATAGCAAATTCGTGGGTTATGGTAGTCAAATTTCTTGGGCATAGCATGGCCCCAGGGGCAGAAAGAAAAAATCTGCTCCCATGTTTTACATCACTTAAAATCATAAAATTATTGGTTGAAAAAGGAAGGCTTTCGCCCTCCTGCAAGGATATACCCCATGCTTTTCCCCTCTTGCAGGCTGCCACAATGTGGCAGGATTAACAAATAGTCAAATGACTAAATTTTAAATGGGATTCGTTACCGCTTAAATGTGGGTTCTTTTACTGAACAACGATGCAGATAATCAAATTGATGTACGAAAAAATAATACAGCATTAGACAGAAACTACTGTTCGATTTGATAGATAAACCAGTTTAGAAGTAACAGGACTGTATCCCATTTCTCGGAGAATCTCAGCGTACTGCGTCACTTGAGTTTCATGCTTCTTATGTGGTGAACCACTTTTGAAATCAATTACAATTGCTTCCTTGTTATTGATGATCACTCTATCCGGACGCAAGACTTCGCCTGATGGAAGTATGATCTCCTTTTCTGCTTTGACTTCGTAATCCTTTGAAAATAGGTTTGCAATTTCATCAACTTTTAAAACAGTATCAACTTCATCGAGTAAAGTGACCTTTTGATTTTCTGTAATCAATCCATCGAAAACAAATTTATTTGCAAGATGTCTAAACTCAGATGTATCTTTCACTTCCGCAAGTAAAGCATGGATTAAAATTCCATAATTGATTTTCGTCATGTCTTTCTTTTCAATCATTTCAATCAGATCATTTCCATGTGAAGAGAGTGAAAGTTTATCTTGCCAACGATTCGAAGGATAAATGTTGAGATTAGTAGAAGTTGTTTTAGATTTGTCTTTATCGCTTTTAGGTTTCGCAAAATTTTCTCCTTGTAAAAAACTTTCTATTTGTTCCGGATCGAGTTGATGACAAGTTCGACTGATCAATTTCGAAACACTATTCAAATCTTTTTTATTGTCAACCGGACAATAGATAAATAATTTCTCTTCTGCTCTTGTGAAAGCAACATAGAGCATATTCATATTATCAATGACGGTCTGATTAATTTCTTCGTTATAATTTTCGGAATAGTACGTTTCTTTCAATGCATTTGTTGTGACCAATGCAGTTTTACCAAGTTCGCTGAATGGCTCTTCATTTGTTTGAAGCCAAATCAGCTCATTTGATTTTGGTAATAATTTCCAATCACAAAAAGGCATGAAGACTATTGGGAACTGAAGTCCTTTCGATCGATGTATAGTCATGATCTGAATTGCATCTTCATTTTGTGGAGTGATCACCGACGCATTACGAACTTTTTTACTTGAGTCCCACCAATTGATAAATCCTTCTAGCGAACTGTCAAATCCCGTATTGTATTCAAGCACTAGATCTTGGAAACGCTGGATGAATGCATCAGGTTTTTTATTCAAGCCAAAAATATTGACTAGCTGTTCACTGATTTCATAAATAGGTAAATTAGCTAGATAGGTGAGATGTCCAGTGAAACTTTCCGGAAGAATAGAATTGAAATTAGATTCATTCAAACTTTCAGGCGGAAAAAGCGTGTTGTCTTTTTTTCCTGTCTTTCCTGTGTATTTGAAATTTTTATGATCTGAAAAATAGGTGTGCTTGTCGAATTTCAGATTCGCAATATTCAAAGCATAATAATACAAAACTTCTGCTCTTGCAATTGCATTTTTTTGATCAGCTAAAAAGCGAAGTACATTGACAAGAAAATTAATTCTTGGCGAACCGGTGATTAATAATGAATCCGGACTGATAATCTTATCGATCTCGTTTTCCAATAAAAAAGTTGCGATCTCATTTCCTTCAGTGTTTTTTCTAACAAGTATTGAAATATCTCTATATGAAAATCCTTTTGATAGTTGATTTCTAATTTCTGTTAAGAGATTTTTCATTGCAACCTCTTTCCATTTTAATGCTTCGCTTTCTTCATCATCCGGATTAGCTTCTTCGGATTTAATAAAATCTACTTCTATATATCCGCTTGAGTTATTTTTGTCAGCAACAATCTGTGATAAATCCTGGCCATAAGCAAGATTAAGAACCGGATGATCATTCATGTCAAGTTGGACGTTCGCGATTTCCTTAGCATTTAAAAAGAAATGGTTATTGAATGTTACGATTTCTTTTTTGCTTCTGTAATTTGTTGAAAGAACTTCAGGCTGAATGATCGATTTGAAATTGACAAGGTCGGTGAATATATCGCGAATCAATAAGTTCATATTCCCGCCGCGCCAACGATAAATCGATTGTTTCGCATCTCCAACAATGAGTGTCATGAATCCGCTTCCAAGTGCATTTACCACGAGCGGAAGCAAATTTTTCCATTGTAACAAACTTGTATCTTGAAATTCGTCAATGAGTAAATGCTTGTAACGATTTCCTGTCTTTTCATAAATAAAAGGAGTGTCATTTCCTTCAATCATGTCGCCTAGTAATTTTGTTGTATCAGAAAGCAGGATTACATTGTTTTCTTTTCTGTATTCTCTAAATTTGTCTTGAAGATCGTTTACAAGTCCAAACAAATAGATTTTTTTCAAAACTTCATTCGATGTAATGTATTCGCGATATTCATTTTCAACAATTGCAACAGCCTTTTGCAAAAGTGGAAGTAGAGCCGATGAAACAAGATCGTCTAATTGGTTTTTAAATTCACTTTTTTTAGCTGTCCATGATGTAGGGTCTTCAATTCCTTTTTCAACACGACTACCAACTACAAATGAGGTTGCATTTTTCGGATTCGAAATTTTCTGAAAATATCCTGCAACTCCACTTTCTTTATAGGAGAAATCGTTGAGTGAAAATCCGGCTCCGGCAATAATACTTAGTCCCTCTTCACCAATCTTTTTTAATTTTGAAGTGAAGACCTTTTTCGTTCGATTTAATTCTAAATAAATTCGCTTGATATCTTCTCGCGATAGTATTTTTTTATTGTGATGATCTTCTTTAAACAATTCGCCGGCAACAAGTCCAATATCATTTTCAATATTCCAGCCTTTTTCCTCACCCATTTTCTGAAGTGCGAGATCGGTAAGCCATTCAGTAAGTTCTTTGTCATTGCCAACTTCTCGGAGAATTGAATCAGTAACAGCGAGAATTGCATCATCTGTACTTACTTCAACTTCCATTTTCAACGGAAGATGTATTTCTCTAGCCAATGCTCTAAGAATCCGTTGAAAAAAACTATCAATTGTACTTACGGAAAACGAGGAATAGTCATGTAAAATGTTTTTCAACGACTTTTGCGCTCGAACTCGAATATTGACATTTGGAAGGTCAGTTTCAAGAATCTCCAATAATTGACTTTTGTTTCCGGCTGACAAATCTACCAAAGCCTCTACGATTCGGCTTTTCATCTCTTCCGCAGCTTTATTCGTAAAAGTAATGGCCAGGATAGAGCGATAATCTTCAGGATGAGCCAATACCAACTTTAGGTATTCTTTCACGAGTGTAAAAGTTTTCCCTGACCCGGCCGATGATTTGAAAATCTTTAAAGCATTCATTGGGGAAAGATAATTAATTATAATGGGAGAAATTAAGTAGAAATGAACTTTTTATTAAACTATTTGTTCATCGTATAAATCCAACTTTATAGTGCTTTTCGTAATTGCAATTGTACTACCTTTGGGATAAGGAGAAAAAATATGTTAGGACACAGATTTAGTAAGTTTTTGCCGGACGATAATAATCAGGATCCGTTTGAAAGGTTGTTTGGAATATTTATGCAATTGTTGAATTATACAAGTGGAGATGTTTATGAAGCGATGAATTGGCTGAATGAATTGGATCGCGAGCATAAGTTGACAGACGATAAATATACGATGGCTGATTTTGTGAATGATCTGAAGAGTAAAGGTTATATCAAAGAAGATGGAAACAATGGTGATTTAACGATCACTCCAAAGACAGAACAAACTATTCGCAAGAATGCTTTGGAAGAAGTTTTCGGTAAATTAAAAAAAGCCGGACAAGGAAATCATCGTACGCGTTTCATGGGCAATGGCGATGAAATGACAAGTGATCATCGCGAATATCGTTTTGGTGATACTGCTGATCAGATCTCAATGACAGATTCCATTCGTAATGCACAGATCAATCATGGTGTATCGGATTTTCATATCATGGAAGGTGATTTGGAAGTGCATGAGAAAGAATTCAAGACGCAAACTTCAACGGTGTTGATGATCGACATTTCTCATTCGATGATTTTGTATGGAGAAGATAGAATCACTCCGGCGAAAAAAGTTGCAATGGCTTTGGCTGAATTAATTCGTACTCGTTATCCAAAAGATACTTTGGACGTAATTGTTTTTGGTGACGAAGCTTGGCAAATAGAAGTGAAGGACCTTCCTTATTTGCAAGTTGGTCCTTATCATACAAACACGGTTGCCGGACTAGAATTAGGAATGAATATTCTCAGACGCAGAAAGAATCCCAATAAGCAAATCTTCATGATCACAGATGGAAAACCATCGTGTATGAAAGAGGGAGCGAATCTGTACAAGAACAGTTTTGGTCTCGATAGAAAAATCGTAAACAAATGTTTGAATCTTGCTTCTGCATGTAGGAAGTTGAAAATACCGATCACAACTTTCATGGTTGCTGAAGATGAATACTTGAGAGAGTTTATCAGAGAATTTAGTGAGGCCAATGGAGGGAAAGCGTTTTATTCTTCGTTGAAAGGATTGGGGGAATATGTGTTGGAGGATTTTGAGAAAAACCGGAGGAAAAAGTTGTAAGGGTTAAAGGTCAAAAGTCAAAGGTCACTTTGTGATACGAAATTGGCACTCGAATTTTTAAATTAAAAAAATGGAATTGTAAAAAATTGATATATTGATATGGAAAAATATTTGAAAATAAAAACACTGGGGCAATTGAAGGCTGCGGGGTATGTAAGTAAATCGATCAAGGAAGAATTGAGAGCGAATCTTATTGTGAAGTTGGCGAAAAAGGAGAAGATCTTTGATTCGATAAAAGCTTTTGATGAAACAGTAATTCCTGATATTGAAAGAGCGATACTTTCTCGTCATAATATTCTCTTGCTCGGATTGCGTGGACAAGCAAAAACGCGTATTGCAAGACTGATGACGAATTTGTTGGATGAATATATTCCATTTATCAAAGGAACGGAGTTGAATGATGATCCGATGAATCCTTTGTCACGACAAGCGATTGACATATTAGAAAAGCATGGCGATGATACTGAAATTGCTTGGATGCACAGAAGCGAGCGTTACACAGAAAAACTTGCGACGCCTGATGTTTCTGTTGCCGATTTAATTGGTGATGTAGATCCAATCAAAGCAGCCGCAATGAAACTTCCTTATTCAGATGAAAGAGTTATCCATTTTGGTTTGATTCCGCGGGCTCATAGAGGAATTTTTGTGATCAATGAATTACCCGATCTTCAAGCGCGAATTCAAGTATCGTTATTCAATATTTTGCAAGAAGGCGATATCCAGATTCGCGGATTCAAATTGCGATTGCCATTGGATATACAATTTGTGTTCACTGCCAATCCGGAAGATTATACTAATCGCGGATCGATTGTAACGCCATTGAAAGACAGAATTGAAAGTCAGATACTAACGCATTATCCGAAAGACATAGAAACAGCTAAAGAGATCACATTACAAGAAGCAGAACTCAGTGATTCGCAAAAGAAAAATATTACGAGTCATGAGTTGATTGAAAACTTGCTCGAACAAATTGCATTTGAAGCAAGAAGCAATGAGTTTGTTGATCCAAAGAGTGGTGTTTCTGCTCGTTTGACAATCTCAGCGTACGAAACGATTTTCTCTGCAGCAGAACGACGGATGATCATCAATGGAGAAGCGAAAACTCATCTTCGTATTTCAGATTTCTGGGGAATTATTCCGTCGATCACAGGAAAGATCGAGTTAGTATATGAAGGCGAGCAAGAGGGAGCGATGATCGTTGCACAGAATTTGATCAGCAAGTCAATTCGTAATCAGTTTAAAAATTATTTCCCTGATCCGGAAAAGATGAAACGCAAGAAAGAAGCGAATCCGTATTTGGAAGTGATAGAATGGTTCAGCAATGGAAACGCAATTGATATTATGAATGATGCTTCCGAGCAAGATTATACAAAAGCTCTCAATGGCGTTCCGGGATTAGCCGATTTAGTGAAAAAGTATTTCCCGAAAGTTGCGCCGCAAGATAAGTTGATGTTGATGGAGTTTTTGCTGCACGGACTTTCTGAATTTTCAATGCTGAGTAAAAACAGTTTGACTTCGGGATTGAGATTTAAAGACCTCTTTAGTTCCGTATTTAATCAAGGCAGCGAGAATTAATTCTTAAATCAAATCCGCGCCTTAATCTGCGTATTTATCTGCGCCTTTATCTGCGGAATCTGCGGGAGAAAAACACTCAGAAAAATTTCCCGCAGATTTCGCAGATGAAGGCGCAGATAAGGTCGCAGATTTGTTAGTAAATGACTACTTTTTTATTCCAAATTGTTTCGCTTTTATTTTCTTTTACATTAATAAAGTATACTCCTTTAATCAAGTCCGCAACATTTAAATTAATAGAATTCGAATTGAGGTCGGATTTTGATAGAACAAGTTTTCCGAAAATATCAAACAATTGAATTTCATCGACTTTATTTTTAGACGAAATTGTTAAGAATTGATTTGCGGGATTTGGATAAATTGTGATCTCATTATTTTCGAATTCAGATGTTCCGACCGAAGTAGCAATTTCAACGCTCACTGTATTTGTTACGATAGGAGCATTGTAATCAAAATAGATGTAAGCAGTATTTGTTATTTCAGTTCCCGCACCCGTATTTGTTTTTCGTTTGATTTTGTATTTCACAAAACCATGGCTGGCTGCTTCATTGCTATTGCTATCAGGCAATTCGATTGCATTGAAATTGAAGCGAAGAATATTTCCTGGAAATATGGATGTTACAACTTCGTGACTAGATCCAATCAATTCAAATGTGGAAGCATTGAGATCGTTGTCAAGTGTGTCAATCAAATAAACATCATAAGCCGGAGCAGTTCCGGTATTTTGAAATAAGATTGTGAACATAAATTCGTGATCTGATGTATCTGCCACTTCCGGACTGACCCATTTTTCATTCGGATCAAATGATGCGCGAACCGGAAAAAATTCTTGAATGATATTATTCGTTGGATCGAAATCATTTAGAGGTTGAATCACAACTTGAATGCAAACAGTATCTCCAATAGTTGCAGAAGTATTTGTAGTAAGCTGAATGTTGAAGTCGCGCGAAGGAACAATAGTGGAGAAATCGGGGATGCTCCAAATAAGAGTGTCACCGATAATTTGTGTAGGTGTAAGTGCACCTACGGCTGGACCAACATAACTTACATTCGAAGATAAAATTACATAAACAATTCCGGTATCATTAAAACATGTCGTGCCATGATATGTACTTGCATCCCCTGCATTTATATCTACTCGAGTTGGTCGACCCGGACGAAACGCTTCGTAAGGAGTTACTGACTTTACAAGTTTGTCATTGGTAATTCTACATTTCAAATGGAAGTCGAGCGAATCGGAAATTGAGTCAGTTGTGTTTAGTGTGATGTAAGTATATCCACCAACCGGACAATTATACTTGAATGGTTCAGATGCAGTGTCGACCATCACAAAATAACTTCCAAAAGGAGCCTTGAAGGAATATTCGCCGTAACGTGTGCTATATGAGATCTGTCGTAAAACACCGCTTGATTTTAAAATTACGGGAATGTATTTTAAGAAATTTTCAGAGGAGTCGTGATTACAATCGAGATTCAAGTCATGATTTACATGGCCTCTTACATTCCAGTTAACTGGGCAACCAGCAGTGATGTCACATAAAGGAATT
>JANOBV010000233.1:0-21782 GCA_031411835.1 Bacteroidota bacterium
GCAATCACTTACAACTGTAGGTTATGGCCGATTGAATCCGACGAGTACATTCAATAGCGCACTAGCATCAATTGAGTCGTTGATAGGTTTACTTGGCTTTGCATTAGCAACGGGATTATTATATGGGCGATTCTCTCGTCCCGTAGCAAGAGTTATGTTTAGCAAAAATGCATTGATAGCACCCTACAAAGGTTTTACCGCATTCATGATTCGAATCGCAAATAAAAATCGGTCTGAATTACTCGACCCTGAAGCAACGATTGTCATGTCTTATATTGGTTCAGATAATGGCAATAAACTCCGGAAGTTTTCTAATTTGAAATTGGAATTGACGCACGTTACTTTACTCACTATGTCATGGACAATCGTTCATCCGATCGATGAAGAAAGTCCAATGTACAATTGGACTACAGAAGATTTTATTAAAAATGAAGTTGAGTTTCTTGTACTTATTAGAGCGTATGAAGAGACCTTTGCACAAACTGTTCACACACGATCGTCTTATCGTGGTGATGAAGTTGTTTTTGGAGCTAAATTTCTTCCTATAATAAAACCTGGCGATAATAGTTCAGTAATAGTTGAGCTCAATAGAATAAACGAACATACAACTGCACCTTTATTTGAAGAGATCAGATTTTCCGAAGAACCCAAATAAAATAATTATTAGTCAGCATAAAAAAAATAATAGCTTGAACAAAAAAATATATTCAATAATAAAATACGCAGTTCTTCTTGGAGTTGGTGCCGGACTTTTATTTCTTGCATTTAAAAAAGTCAATATCAATGAAACGATAGATAAAATAAAAAATGCAGATCTTTTTTGGGTAATGCTATCTGTGATTGCCAGTCTAATTGCATTTTTTAGTCGCGCCATCCGATGGAACCTATTAATTCATCCACTTGGTTATACTCCAAAGGTGATGAATACGTCTACAGCACTAATGATTGGATATCTTGCCAATCTTGCAATACCACGACTAGGCGAAGTTACTCGATGCGGAACTTTGACACAATCAGAAAAGATACCATTTGACAAATTACTCGGAACGGTTATTACTGAAAGAATCATCGACGTTTTAAGTTTACTTGTTTGCATGATGCTAGTCGCTTTCTTCGAATTTGAAAGACTCAAAAAATTCTTAAATGAAAATTTCATTGATACATTCAAAAACAAAATCCATTCGCTAATTAATTCACCGTTTTTGATTTTGTTGACGCTTGGAATTTTCTTTACGCTCGTCTACTTGACTTTCAAAAGTAAAAAAGGAAAAACATTCCTTAATAAAGCTAAAGTTATCATGAGAGGAATTGTTGACGGAATATTATCAGTAAGGAAAATGAAAAAACCACTTCTGTTTTTATTTCATACGGTACTTATTTGGACAATGTATTTCTTTATGTCTTATTTTTGTTTCTTCGCTTTACAATCAACAGCAGGACTCGATTGGTATGCAGGATTATTTATTCTGGTTGTAGGCGGATTAGGAATGAGTGCACCTGTCCCCGGCGGAATTGGTGCTTATCATTGGGCCGTAAGTTTAGGGCTAATGCTTTTTGGAATTTCCTATGACGATGGAATTACTTTCGCTACTTTGATGCATACGACAAATACACTTGTTGTAATAGTTTTAGGAGCATTATCATTCTTATATTTATTCCTCAAACAAAGAAATGGAAACACTAACGCATCTTGATATTATAAGGCGAAAAGTCCTCGACTTGAACCAACTCCAGCACGCTCTTTACAGGTGGAATTTTCAGTCGAAAAAAATAGTTTTTACTAATGGGTGCTTCGATATCTTACATTTAGGGCATGTCGACTACCTTTCAAAAGCGTCAGATTTAGGTGATATTTTAATTGTAGGAGTCAATTCTGATGCTTCAACGCAACGTTTGAAGGGTCCTAACCGCCCAATTTGCAATGAAGAACAAAGGTCTATTTTACTCGCCGCCCTTCATTTTATTGACGCAGTCATCGTTTTTGACGACCCAACGCCTTTAGAATTGATTAAAATCGTAAGCCCGAACGTACTTGTGAAAGGTTCTGACTATAATTTGAGCAACATCGTTGGAGCCGACCTCGTTCAATCTTATAACGGACAGGTAAAAACGATCGATTTTTTGCCTGGTTATTCCACTACTTTAATAGAGGAGAGAATAATTTCCGGCAAAAAGTAATTCACATATCAATATTAATTTTATATTTACATTAAATAAATTGAAATGAAGACATTTCGCAACGTATCAGTTTTAATAATGACTCTCTGCATAGTGGCTCTTTTTTCTTGTTCAAAAGAAGAGTATCTAAAATCAGAGTCCGGAATTAAGAAACAATTGCAAGGTAGCTGGAGCTTAGTTCCAATTCCTCGCACGAATCCTGATCAGAATTGGGCATTCAACAATAGTGATAAAATGACGCGTAGTCAAAACGGTGCTGACTTTACAGGTGACTTTAAAATCAGCACAAGTATTTCGAAAGCCGATATTAAAATAGAAAACCTGCCGGTAGTTTCAGGTGAGTTTGACTATAATGGCACATGGCAAATTGTACAATTGGATGACGACTTTCTTATCATAGCAAATGATCGCGATGGTACATCAGGTATAAAAGAATTAGAATTTACTAAAAAGAAATAGCCTTCACTAAAGGACACACGATAGCCAATTCCGAAAGGGGTTGGCTTTTTTTTATTCGTTTTTCGTTAGTAGTAAGTCGAGACTTGCCCCTTTTTTCTTTTTGCTTTTCGCTTCTTGCCTTTTTCTTTTCGCTCCTTGCTTCTTGCTTTTTCTTTCTTAAATTAAATATCTCCTTTTATGCAACAGCCGTTTTAAAATAAACAAAAAAATTACCTTACTTTCACCACTCCAAAAAACACAGCAGTGGCTAAAGTAAAAACATCTTTTTTTTGTCAGAATTGTGGTGCACAAGCACCGAAATGGACAGGTCGATGTCCTTCTTGTGGACAATGGAATACATTTGTTGAGGAAGTAATTCAGCGGAATGAAGATGCGCCAGTATGGAAAAAGAATGATGGCGCTAAGAAGAAAGTTGCACAAGCACAATTATTAAATGATGTTGCAATAAAAGATGAGCATCGAATTGCTGTTCCCGATCAGGAAATGAATCGAGTATTAGGTGGTGGACTAGTTCCGGGATCACTGATCTTAATGGGCGGAGAACCAGGAATAGGGAAATCAACATTATTACTTCAGATTGCTTTGTCGATGAAAAAGCAATCTGTGCTTTATATAAGTGGAGAAGAAAGTGAGCAACAAATAAAGATGCGTGCTGACCGATTGAAATTATCGAGCAGTTCTTTTTTTATTCTTACTGAAACATCTCTTGAAAATATTTTTCAGCAGATCTCTGCAATGCAGCCACAAATGTTGATCATCGATTCAATACAAACAATTTTTAGCAGTAAAATAGAATCATCGCCGGGAAGTGTTTCTCAGATCCGTGAATGTGCCGGCGAATTGCTTCGCTTTGCAAAAGAAAGTTCTGTTCCGGTTTTTCTTATTGGCCATATCACTAAAGATGGAACAATAGCAGGTCCTAAAATATTAGAACACATGGTCGATACTGTTTTACAATTCGAAGGCGACCGTCACCACGTATATAGAATTTTACGAGCAATTAAAAATCGTTTTGGATCAACTGCTGAAATTGGCATCTATGAAATGCAAGGCTCAGGATTACGAGAAGTAAGTAATCCTTCAGAAGTTTTAATTGCAAATCGTGAAGAAAGCATGTCAGGTGTAGCTATTTCTGCAACAATGGAAGGCATTCGTCCGATGTTGATAGAAACACAAGCATTGGTAAGTTCAGCAGTGTATGGAACACCGCAACGATCATCAACAGGATTTGATTTACGTAGGCTAAGTATGTTGTTAGCAGTTTTAGAAAAACGTTGTGGATTTAAGTTAGGTGCGAAAGATGTTTTCTTGAATATAGCAGGTGGAATTAAAGTTGAAGATCCTGCTATTGACTTAGCTGTAATATGTGCAGTACTTTCTTCAAGTGAAGACATTGCAATCTCACCACGAATTGCATTCTCAGGAGAAGTTGGACTAAGCGGAGAGATAAGACCGGTGACCCGAATCGAACAACGAATTAGTGAAGCTGAAAAAATGGGCTTTGAAGAAATTCTGATCAGCAAATATAATTTGAAAGGCCTCGACAGAAATCGTTACAAGGCAATAAAGATAATTGCCGTTTCGAAAGTTGAAGAAGTGTTTGGGCACCTTTTTTCATAATGAAGAATGAAAAATGAAAAATACTAATCCGCGAAACGATTTAGTAGCACCATTATTCATTCTTCATTTCTCATTTTTAATTATTAATTATTAATTATCGTTTCACAATTCTCTTCACAATCTTCGATTCTTTGTTTTCCAGTGAAAGAAAATAAACCCCGCTTGCAAAATTTGTTGCATCAAGTGTAAACTGTTTCTGCAATTTATCGATTATATTTTCGAATACAATTTTTCCATCGGCAGTAAACAATTTAGCAACTACATCAGAAGAAATGTTTCCTAGACTTACTGTTATCTGATCGCTGAACGGATTCGGATAAACATCTGTGTGAATAGTAGTTGCCAATGATCCTGTTTTACTCACTACAGAAATAGTAATTGTATCACTTGCAGAACATCCATTTACATCAGTAACAAGTACAGAGTAATCACCTGAGATTCCTGTAGTGAGGAACCGAGTTGATGCTGAAGTATTCCACAAATAAGTTGCAAATCCTGTACCTGCATCAAGAGTAATAGAATTACCGGATTCAATTGCTGTATCATTTCCTAAAGTGATCAGAGGATTTGAATTAATATTTGCATTGACAGTCATCGGTGTGCTTGGACAAATTCCGCCTGCTACAGCAAAATACTGAACTGAAGAAGTTAACATTGGAGTTACAAATGACGAACCTGTTGCAAGTAAATTTCCACCGGGAGCATCGAACCAAGAAATAGATTCAGTTGATGTTGCATATAATGTAAGAATTCCACTTCCACAACTTGAGGCATCACTTACTGTTAATGTAGATATCGGATTGATTGTTGCTTCAACAGGAACAAAATTACTTGGGCAAAGTCCTGCAGTTTGAACATACAATATAGTTGTAGTAGTTACAACAGGAGTTGTTAAAGAATTTCCTGTAAATATTATTGTCCCATTTATTGCATCAAACCAATTTATTATTCCACTTCCATTTGCAAGAAGAACAACAGAAGCAGGACCGCAAGATGCTGCACCAACCGTTGTCGGATCACTTTCCTGCCGATTGATCGTCGCAGTAACAGGAACGAAATTACTTGTGCACACATTTCCTGCTTGAACAAAATAAGTTGTTGTAGTTGGTATTGATGGTGTAACAAAATTACTTCCGCTGAAAAGTAGAGTTCCGCTAGGGGCATCATACCAATTGAGTACATCCGGTGAACTAGCTTGAAGACTCACAGAACCGTTTCCACAACGATTATTACTTGAAACAGTAGGGTCAGCAGAAATAGCGTCTATCGTTGCATTGACTTGAACAAATGCACTCGGACAATCTATACCTGCTTGTATATAATACGAAGTCGAACTACTTAAGAACGGAGTTGTAAAACTGGAACCTGTAGAAAGTAAATTTCCATTTGGCGCATCAAACCAATTCACAATTGAAGATGATGTAGCCTGAAGCATAAAGCTGGCCGCACCGCAATGTGAAACATCAGTTGTCGAAGGATTTGGAGTTATTGGATTCACTGTTGCAATAACCGGAATACGATTACTGATACATTCATTTCCTGCTTCTGTATAATATGTAGTTGTTTGAGTTAACGATGGAGTTGTAAAAGTTGAACCGGTATAAATAGTTGCACCTCCAACTGCAGATGAATACCACCTCACTACTGCAGTATCTACGGCAGTTAATGTCAGCGTTCCATTTCCACATCGATCAGAACTCACAACAGTTGGATCTGCGGTTACAGAATTTACAATTGCATTTACAGCAACTCGCGAACTAGGACAAGTTGTACCCGATTGTACATAATATGTAGTTGTGTTATTCAGTGCAGGAGTAGTAAAAGATATTCCCGTTGCAAGTAACGTTCCTCCACTGCTTGCCGAATACCAAGCAGTCGTTGATGAGTTAGAAGTAAGTGTTATTGTGCCGTTTCCACAGCGTGAAACATCAGCAACAGTTGGTGGAGCTGCTACAACATCAATCGTTGCAGTTGCAACTACACGAGCCGAAGAACAAATAGAACCTGCTTCAACATAATAATTAGTTGTAGTAGAAATAACCGGAGTATTATAGTTAGTTCCCGTATAAAGCAAAGTTCCTCCGCTAGCAGCAGAATACCAATTAATAACAGCAGTATCAGATGCAACTAACAACAAACTTCCAGGACCACAGTTACTAGCATTCGTAACTATCGGTGCTGTAGTTATTGCATTTACAAATGCATTAACAGCAACACGTGGACTAGGACAAATAGTTCCTGCTGAAAGATAATAGACCACGCTTGTATTCAGTGAAGGAGTTGTAAATGTAGTTCCTGTATACACAAGACTTCCGCCAGTAGCAGCGTCATACCAGCTAATTGTTGACGTAGCACTTGCACTTATATTTAAAGCTCCTATTCCACATCGCGAAACATCACTTGCAATAGGAGCTGTCGTCACATCATTGAAAGTAGCAACAACACGAGTTTTTACACTTGGACAACTTCCTGATGCTTGCACGAAATAATTCGTGGTCAAACTGATTGACGGTGTATTGAGCGTACTTCCTGTAAACAATATTGCAGCAGTAGTTGAATCAGCGAACCAGTTTAATACAGAAGTTCCAACAGCAGACAATGCAACGCTTCCTGCTCCACAACGTGCAGCATCAGTTACACTTGAAATTTGCTCAACATTTCCTGTTGTCAATGCAATTGAAGCAGAGCTTGCAGAACAACCTTCAGCATTCACTTGAATAAAATAGCTCCCTGCATTTGTAACATTGATACTTGTACCGGTTGATCCAGACATTGCTACATTATCTTTAAACCATTGGTATGTTGCACCTGAAACAGAATTTACATTCAATGTAACTGAAGACCCTGAACAAATAGTAGTTGTAGAAGGCGCAGAAATCTGTGCACTCGGACCTGAATATGCTCTACCCGGTGATCCAAGAAGACAACCGGCAAACCAATTATTACCATCATCTGCAATTGTAGTTTCATCGAGACGCTCCATTGTATATCCACCGGCATCAGCACCACTTGGAAAAGGAAGTTGATCTGAGTAAATAAATGATGTGTACAGTTGATCGTTTCTATCAAATAAACGAAGCTCTTCGCTGTTGTTTGAAAAATCAAATTTGAAATCACCAATTACATTTGAAACTGTAGGATGAATTGCAGTGAATTTTTCAAGATCAGATGCTAAGACTAAATAACCATTTGCAGGAACAGATGTTGTTACCGGAAATTTGTAAGTGTGATTATCAGCTTCATCTCTAAAGATCCAATTAGAAAGATCAATAGCATAGTTCGCTCTATTGTGAATTTCAATCCAGTCACCGGCTTCATGTAAAGTATCGCTATGGAAATTTAATTCGCTAAATGCTAATTGCGGACTTGCAGAAGATCCTGTAAAATAACAAGTGATTGCATCTGATGAAGTGAAATTATAGGTTACACTTTGATTCGTGTTGTTCGAAGAGATTACAACATTGCTTCTAAAATGATCAAACGTATAACCCGGATTTGGAATAGCAGTTATTGTTACAGGATTTCCATTAAAGTAAACACCATTCCATGGATACGATGTGGGAGTAATTGTCGAAATCTGGATGACACCTGCACCTGCCGGGCTCACTTGTAAAGTTAAATTCACTTGACTTGTCATTCCATATTCACTTTGTACAAAATTTCTTGCATAAGCAGGACGATTATTTGCAAAAGTCATCATAGTGGCGATGTTACTGATCCATTGCGACGAATCTGCTCCACTCCACTTTTGATTTTGAAAATGATAGTCATACTTCATACTATCACGCAAAGCATAAGCATTGGTTTGAATATTTGATGGTAGAAAAATAGTATTGATCAAATCGGCATAGCGATTTATGAAATAGCGTTTGTATGTTGGGTTTTGAGTGAAAGCATCGAAGATGTCAGAATTATAATTATGCGGAGATGGATTTCTTGCAGTAGCTAACATATTATTGCTAACACTACCACTATACCCTAAACCGAATTCAAGATCATAAATAAGATATTTGAATTTACCATCACCCTTCTTCGGTCTCCATAATTTAAGGTTATTATTTCCTCCTCCCATCCAATCGTCATTCGGATAATACGTCTCTGCAATAAAATAATCAGCCATATTTTGCAGATCCATCATTTTAGAAATTGTAGAATAATAATCAGCATCAGAAGGTGAAGCTGTGGTTGCATAATCATACATAGCAAAGAATGCAGAATCACTTCCTTTCTTCACTTCAATGCCGGAATAGAAATAACTTTCTTTCAAAAAATCAATTTCACTTGGTTTGTAACCGTAATTCCCCTCTACCCAATGATGATCATCGTTTTCACGGAAATAATAGATTCCCCAATTTGCACCATTAAGCATGAGCAAACAAGGTTCGTATGCAATGTAATTATTGAATGTTGGCTTCAATACACGATTCATTAATGCATCACGCATGTGACAAATGTCACGATCATTTCCGGCCATGTGTAAAATGAAATCATTCCATTTATCATTCCATGGCTTTAATGACTGAAGACTGAAATTCAAATTTGAAAGACCATATTTGTCACCTAATTTAATTTCTAGACTTTTCTGTCCGCCTGCTCTAGACCATCCGCCGGTAACTGCAAGCCCAGCATTGAATTGAAATTGCAAACTTTTATCTCTCTCATAATATTCAACAGTTACATCTTTTTCAAGATCTAACCAATAGTTTGCACCGAAGTGCGGATTTGCAGAAGTATAACCGGGGCCATCAGCGAAAATACCTGAATTATAATCGTACAAATTTGCTGGATCTGTAGTAAGAGAAACAACAGGCATTCTACATGTCAGATTAATAAAATATGTATGAGTAACCGTTGTACTCCCAATCACATTTGTAGCGAAAACTCTTGCACGAATAGTTTGAGTGGAAGAAATAGTAATTGGTCCAGTGTATAATGTCGACGTTTCTTTTACATTACTTCCATCAGTAGTATAACGTATTGTTCCACCAGGATAAACTGTAGACAAAGTTAATGTTCTAGAGCCTGTATAAAATCCTCCGATCAATGAGAAAATTGGGAACGTTGCATAACCTGTTTTGCAAACTGTTGCATTATTAGATGCATTCGGTGTAGGGATATCTGTCAAACACCAGTTAGCACTACCATCCGGAACACGTGCAATTGAATTATCAATTTCAAGATTTCCTGTTGATTTTTTATCAAGTAAATTATTTGTTGCATTAGTTAGAAAAACAGTTTCACCGGTTTTACTAATTTTAAAATTAGCATGTAGAAAAGTTGTTGCTGCTTTGTGAAACCAAGAAGGTGTAGATGAAAAAAGTATCGATCCGTTTTTTACAGAAAAAGATAAGAACGGATTTGAACTCATATCGGTGTAAGTACCCGATTGATTATGAGTTTCCACTGCAAGAACATTTGTACCATTTACTAACAGTGATCGAACTTTATTGTAATCTAAATGAAAACTATCAGGATATTGATTTTGATAAAGAACAGCTTCATGAGAAAGTGGAGCATACTCATTCCATATTGGAAAATTGCCGGGAGTGCCTAAATTTACTCGTGCTATTTCTACTCCATTTAAATATGCAACAAATCCATCATCATAATCCATATTAAAAACTGCATCAAAGATCTTTGAAGTATCAGAGATTGTAAATGATCTTCTCATGTATACTGAAACACAACCTGAAATTGTAGTTCCATCATCTGAATCAGACATTCCGATTCCTCCTATTCCACTTGACCAAGATGCATCACTATATGCCGGATCTCTCCAGTTTGTTGAAGAAGGCGCAGAAGTATTTGCACGATACTTCCAAGTGTCACTTGCTTTAACTGCTGTTTCCCAGTGCGTCAAATTTGTTGAATTAGTATCAGCAGCAAAAACTGTTACATATGAACCTGCAGCTAGAGTGTAATCAGGAAAAATAAATTTGTATGGCTTTAATGAATCATCAGAAAGTCCATAGCCATTTAAGTTTACACTTGATGCACCTGAATTATAAATTTCAATCCAGTCATCATAATTATAATTTTCATCAAAAAATGTTTTTGTATTTGATGTCTGGATTTCATTAATTACAACCTGTGCATTTGAAAAAAAACTGAGCGACAAAAGGAAGAATAAAAGGGTAAATTTGTTTGTGTGCTTCATTTTTATATAATATTTATATAGCTAAAATGCATTCAGAAACGCCCCAAATCAAGGCTTTGTGGTCAACTATGACTTATTAGTCGTAAACCGGATCTATTAATTGGTAAAAGTTGCTATTCACGCGGTAGAAATTCCCTTGTTTCTGCCTCAAATGTTTTTGATATTTCATTAACTATCATAGATTTGCTAAACACGGGAAATACCCGAAAACGAGCAATTGGAGCAAATAACGCTTTTACTCACTCGTCACTTAAGCTAAGTTCACCACAACTAGCTAAAATTCAGTTACTACAAAAGAAAAGTCACATTGTCACGAAAGGATATTTTTCCCGTTTTTCGTATAAAATCGATGATTTTATTGATTTTTTCAATGATATCGATGAATCATGCAAAGGCTAGCCATTCGATGGGTGCCGATCTTACTTATAAGTGTTTAGGTGGAAATTCGTATGAAATTCAATTGTCATTTTATCGTGATTGCGCAGGTATCGAAGCTGATACTGAAGCATTCATAGTTTTTCAATCATCGTGTTTCGCAATTGATTCACTTGAGATTTTTCAAATTGCAGGAACCGGTCAGGAAATTTCTCCGGCATGTCCAAACAATACAACAACATGTAACGGAGGACTTTTTACAGGAATACAAGAATACATTTATCGAGGTGTGATTAATTTACCGGGTCCATGTGCTGACTGGCAATTCAGTTATAATTTGTGTTGCAGAAATAATGCGATCACAAACATCAACAATCCTGGACAAACACAAATTTTCATTTTTGCAAATCTAAATAACACAGTTGCTGCATGTAATAACTCACCAACATTTTCAAACAAACCCGTTCCGTTTGCATGTCGTGGTCAGCAGTTTTGTTATAATCACGGAGCATATGATCAGGATGGTGATTCACTTGTTTATTCTTTGATCACACCGTATGAATCTCCCGGAACACCTATCAATTATTCTAGTCCGTGGTCAGCAACAAATCCATTGACCTCCTCACCCGGTGTATCGTTGAATCCATTTACCGGTGATATTTGCATGACACCAACAAATCTTGAAATTACTGTCATGGCTGTTTTAGTAGAAGAATATCGTAATGGTGTTTTAATTGGTGCTGTGGAAAGAGATATTCAATTTACAATCATCGATTGCAACAATATCATTCCAACATTATCAGGAATAAATGGCACGAATAGTTTTTCGCAAACAGTTTGTGCAGGAACACAAATATGTTTTGATATTTCTTCTGCTGATGTGAATGGAACACAAAATACTTTTGTTGATTGGGACTACTCTATTCCGGGCGCAACATTTACATCTTATCCCGGCACGAGAGAGACAGCAACATTTTGCTGGACACCAACATCAGCACAGATCAATACAAATCCATATTGTTTTACTGTTACAGTACGAGACGATAATTGCCCGTTTGTCGGGAGTCAGATCTATGCATATTGTATAACAGTGAACGGAATTATTGCCGATGCCGGACCTAATCTCACCGTTGCATGTAATGCTACAACACCAATAACTGCAACAGCTTCAGGTGGCAGTGGAATTTATTCTTATCAGTGGAATACAGGAGCAAACACACCATCAATTACAGGCGGCGCAGGAACATATGTAGTTACTGCATCAGATGGTTCATGTACTGATAGTGATTCAGCATTGGTTTCACCGGCAATTGGATCACCTTCTGCTGCATTTGTAACAAATGCAAATTGTTCAAGTCTTAATGTACAATTCACCGATCAATCAACTATTACCGGAGGCGTGATTACAAGTTATGCATGGGACTTTGGAGATGGTACAACGAGTGCATTGCAAAATCCGACACATCCATATTCAGCGACAGGAGATTATCCTGTTCAGCTGATCGTTACTTCCGGAACAGGATGTATTGATACATTAATTCAAACGCTACACTTAAGTTTGAATGCAGCCAATGCAATATTTTCATTTGCGAATGGTTGCATTGGATCGCAAGTAAATTTTACAAATCAATCGACCTCACTTTCTGCAATCAATAACTGGATGTGGTATTTTGGAGATGGAACAACATCGACCGTTTCAGATCCTGCACATAGTTATGCAACTTCGGGGGCATTTAATACTTCGTTAGTAGTAACAAATGTCGATGGATGTCGTGATTCAATTATGCATCCACTTACAATTTTTGCATTACCTATTGCGGATGCAGGAATCAATGATACTATATGTCCGGGTTTTCCTGCAAACTTGACAGCTTCAGGTGGAACAAGTTATTTATGGAATCCGGGAACACTTGCAACAGCAGCAATTGCAGTGAGTCCAAGTGCTTCTACAAACTACGTTGTGATCGTTACCGATGTCAATGGCTGTACATCAACAGATGATACTAGAGTTGTGGTTTCAAGAGTACCGCAGATAAGCGCTCAGGATAGAACAATTTGTTTAGGCTCTGCAACAAATATTTCAGTAAATATTACCGGCGGTGGTGGTCCGGGAGGGGGAGGTGGTCCATACACTTACCTATGGAATCCGGGAGCACTGAATACACAACAGATCAATGTTAACCCAGTCGTTACTACAGATTACTATATTACTGTTACAAATAATTATGGATGTGTTGCCACAGATACTTCAACAGTAACGATCAGTGCAGCAATCGCAGATGCGGGCTTAAATCAAAGCATCTGCACAGGAAGCAATGCGATATTAAATGCCACAGCAGGCGGAACATTCTATACATGGATGCCCGGAAATATAAATTCTCAACAACTCAATGTTGCACCACTTTTAAATACAACATACACTGTTGAAGTTACAGATAACAATGGTTGCACATCAACCGATCAAGTTGATGTGATCGTAAATAATTTACCTGTTGCAAATGCGGGAATTGATCAAGCGATTTGCATCGGAGCATCTGCTACATTAAATGCAAGTGGAGGAACAAGATTTATTTGGACACCCGGGATAGATACATTGTCTCAATTTATTGTTACGCCAAATTCAAATTCAACTTACATCGTTTTAGTTACAGATGCTAATGGTTGTACAGATACTGACTCCGTAAATGTTGTTGTGAATTCACTACCCATTCTGGCAGCATCATCAACTGATGCATTATGTTTTGGTTCAGCAGATGGAACTGCAGCAATTATTGCATCCGGCTCCACTCCACCGTATACATACTCATGGTCACCTGCAGGTGGAGTTCGTGATAGTGCAACAGGACTTTTATCAGGCAGATATTTTATTACTGTAACAGATTCGAATAACTGCCGACAAATTGACTCCGTTTTTATTGATCAACCTATTGCAATAAATTTATCAATAAATAACATCAGTGCATCTTGTTTAACTTCACCAACCGGAAGTGCAGCAATAAGTGCTAGTGGAGGTACATCAACCTTGACTTATCTATGGTCGCCAATGGGTGGTACTTCTTCATCTGCAACAAATCTTGATGCTGGAAATTATTCCGTTACAGTTACAGATGCAAATGGATGTACTCAAAATACTCCCGTAACTATTCCATTGATTCCGCCATTGACTCTTTCAGCAATTGCTCCACCGCCATTGTGTGGTGGATTTCCGGCGCAGTTGCAGGCTTCAGGTTCAGGAGGAAATGGTGGGCCATATATTTATTCATGGAATAACGGAGAAATATTTGGAGAGAATCCAACAGTTCTAGCAGTAACAGATTCAACATTCACTGTAACATTAAGCGACGGTTGTGTCGCAGATATAAGTCAATCGATCAACTTAACAGTTTATCTAACGCCTGAAGTTGATTTCACGCCACACATAATTGGCGGCTGTACACCTGTAGAAGTTGATTTCAGAAATTATTTTCCGCAAGAAGTAGGAGCGAATTTTTATTGGGATCTTGATGATAATGTTTTGAGCAGCGATAGTACTCCAACTCACATTTACACAGAGCCCGGCGAATACGATGTCACTTTGATGATCGTTTCAGTAAACGGATGTACAGAAACAAAAACGGTAGACAATGTTGTTACAGTGTATGGTTTTCCTGTAGCTGATTTCACTCAAAGCGCAGATCAGGTTTCAGAATTTCAACCTATTGTTTCATTTACGGATAATAGTTCTGATGCAATCTTTTGGGAATGGAATTTCGGTGACGGAAGTTCTGTGAGTGACGATCCACATCCAACACACACATACAGCGACAGTGGTACATATCACATTCAACTTATTGTGCGCAATGCAGGCGGATGTGTTGATACAACGTATGGTACAGTAAGAGTTGAATCAGAATTTACGATTTATGTACCAAATTCATTCACCCCGAATGGTGATGGAGTAAACGATTATTTTTTCGCCACAGGCGTAGGAATTATAGATTATGAAATGTGGATCATGGATCGCTGGGGAAAACAGATCTTCCATTCACAAGAACAAACACATCAATGGGATGGTTCATATTTTGGAAATGACAGATCATGTCAAAGTGATGTTTACGAATTTATCATCAATGTACATGACTACAAAGGGAAGCCGCATAAGGTGATTGGGCATGTGTCGTTGGTGAGGTAGTTCAAAGTTCAAAGTTTCGATAAAATTTTTGATTTATTTTTGAATACGATTTATTTCCAAAAACTTATTTCGCATTCTTTCATTCTTTTCATTTCACTTCACTTCATTTCATTTTACTTCATTTCATTTCATTTTTTTCCAGCTTATTCGTGTTTTAAAAAAATTGTTAAAAATTGGTGAACGTATAGTTTTGCGTGGTAGCGGATTTTCCTATATTTACCTCAATTGTTTTCTCGGAATCATCAACAATTATAGATTCGTGGGGTGAGGAAAGTGCTGAAATTTTAATAATTGAGGTTTTTGAGGTCGAAATTCACACGCTTAGTGCCACTAAACTAGTCAGCCATAAAGAAAATCTCCCATTTTATTTGTTGCAAAACGCTGTTTTTTTTGCTTTTTCTAATGACAATGATGAATCGCGTCAGTGCAAGTCATTCAATGGGCGCAGATCTTACCTACAAATGTTTAGGTGGAAATTCATACGAGATCACTCTCTCATTCTACCGCGATTGTTCAGGTATTGATGCCGATCCATTTGCAGACATCGTTTTTCAATCCTCTTGTTTTCCTACTGGTTCTGCAACAATCAATCAAATTGCCGGAACAGGTCAAGAGATCAGTCCTGCTTGCCCGAACAATACAACAACATGTAATGGCGGAACATTTACTGGAATTCAGGAATATATTTATCGTGGTGTAATTAATCTACCGGGCCCTTGCGCCGATTGGCAATTCAGTTACAATTTGTGTTGTAGAAATAATGCAATTACAAATATCAATAACCCCGGACTAACTCAAATGTACATTTACGCAAATTTGAATAACACGATTACGCCATGCAACAACTCTCCTTCCTTTTCGAATAAGCCTGTCCCTTTTGCTTGTCGAGGTCAACAGTTTTGTTATAATCATGGAGCATATGATTTGGACGGAGATTCACTTGCCTATTCATTAATTACTCCTTTCGATAGTCCGGGCACACCGATCAATTATTCTAATCCTTGGTCAGCAACAAATCCACTTACGTCATCACCTGCTGTAACATTAAATCCATTCACCGGTGATATTTGTATGACACCAACTAATCTTGAAATTACAGTAATGGCTGTGTTGGTTAAAGAATATAGAAATGGAGTATTGATCGGCGAAGTAGAAAGAGATATTCAGTTCACAGTAATTGATTGCAACAATATTGTTCCAACAATGACAGGAATAAATGGAACAAATAGTTTTTCTCAAACGGTATGTGCGGGTTCACAATTTTGTTTTAATATTTCTTCAGGAGATGCAAATGCAAGTCAAAATACTTTTGTTGATTGGGACTACTCTATTCCCGGCGCAACTTTTACAACTTATCCCGGCTCAAGAGAAACAGCAACTTTTTGTTGGACACCAACATCTGCACAAATAAATTCAAACCCATATTGTTTTACTGTAACTGTCCGCGATGATAATTGTCCATTTGTCGGAAGTCAGATCTACGCGTATTGCATCACTGTTACAGGAATAATTGCAAATGCCGGTCCCGATCTAACAGTTGCGTGTAATGCGACAACTCCAATTACAGCCTCTGCAACCGGTGGCAGTGGAGTCTATTCTTATAATTGGAATACAGGAGCCAACACACAAATCATCAATGTCGGAGCCGGAACATATGTTGTTACTGCATCCGATGGAAGCTGTACTGATACAGATACTGCATTAGTCGCACCGGCCGTTGGATCACCACTCGCTGCATTTAGCACCAATGCAAATTGTTCAAGTCTCACTGTACAATTTAATGATCTGTCAACAATAAATGGCGGAACAATTTCTAGTTATGCTTGGGACTTCGGCGATGGAAATACAAGCGCTCTTCAAAGTCCGTCGCATCCTTATGGAGCAACGGGAAATTATCAAGTACAATTAATAGTTACTTCGGCAACAGGTTGCATTGACACTCTTATACAAACATTACATTTAAGTTTGAATATTCCTGATGCACTTTTTTCATTAATGAATGGTTGTATCGGTTCGCAAATAAATTTTACAAATCAATCTACTTCTCCATCAGCAATTAATTCTTGGATGTGGTACTTCGGTGATGGAAGCACTTCTACAGTTTCAAATCCAGCCCACAACTATTCAACTGCAGGGCCATACAATGCATCACTTGTGATCACAAATATTGATGGGTGTAGAGATTCAGTGACTCACCCGCTCACAGTCTTCGGATTGCCAAACGCAAATGCAGGATTGAATGACACTACTTGTACGGGACAAGTAGCAAATCTTACTGCATCCGGGGGAATAAGTTATTTATGGAATCCGGGATCATTGACCACTGCAACAATTGCAATTAGTCCAAACACAACAACGAATTATGTAGTGACAGTAACAGACAATAACGGTTGCACATCTACAGATGTTTCAAGTGTGATAGTTACTAGTCCGCCGCAATTAAATGTTCAAGACAGAACAATTTGCTTAGGAGCAACAGCAACTTTATCTGCAAATGTATTTGGCGGAGGAGGAAATCCGGGGAATTATACATACCTATGGAATCCTAGTGGACTTACCACACAACAGATCAATGTTAGCCCCTCTGCTACTACGGATTACACTGTAACTATAAACAATTCGTATGGTTGTTCAGTAACAGATATTGCAACTGTAACAGTGAATGCAGTCATTGCTGCTGATGCAGGACTAAATCAACAAATTTGTCCGGGCGATTCAGCAACATTGAGTGCTACAGGCGGAACAACGTACCAATGGAATCAAGGCGGGAATTCACAACAGATAACTGTTTATCCAAACGCAACAACAATTTACACTGTGACAGTTAGTTCAGGAGCAAATTGCACGGGAACAGATCAAGTTGAAGTGCTTGTACTTTCACCACCAATTGCAAATGCAGGAACCGATGAAAATATTTGTATTGGTGATACTGTAATTTTAAATGCAAACGGCGGAACAAATTATATTTGGTCGCCTGGCAATATAAATGCACAACAATTTTCAGTTGCGCCCGCTTCAAACATTACTTATGATGTTATTGTAACAGATGCAAATGGATGTACAGCATCCGATCAAGTAGATGTTTACGTAAATAATTTACCGATTGCTTATGCAGGAATGGACCAATCAATTTGCATAGGTACATCTACAACATTGAATGCGTCAGGAGGAGTTAGTTATTATTGGTCGCCGGTGAATGATACAACGCAACAACTAATTGTGTTGCCGGATTCAAATACAACGTACACTCTTCTTGTAACAGATACAAATGGATGTCAAGCAACCGATCAAGTCAATGTGTTTTTGAATTCTTCTCCTACAACATCATTATCTTCAACGGATGCAATATGTTTTGGATCATCAGATGGAACAGCAACGGTTATTGCTTCAGGAACAATTCCGCCATATACTTATTCTTGGTCTCCTTTAGGAGGAACTTCAGCAACTGCAACCGGGCTTTCAACAGGAATGTATCACGTGAGTGTTATCGATTCAAACAATTGCATCAGTGATGATTCAATTTTTGTTGATCAAGCGAATGCAATTAATTTGGCGATGGATTCCTTGTCTGCACTGTGCTTTGGTTCCGCAACAGGAAGCGCATTTGTTACAGCAGTCGGCGGAGCATCATCGTTCACTTATCTATGGACACCATTGGGTGGCACAACAGATACAGCAATTGGATTGATTGCCGGAATTTATTCTGTCATTGTTACAGATGCAAATGGATGTACTCAAATTTCATCAACAACTGTAACTGAGCCATCAATTTTAAATTTGCAAATGCAATCTATACCTACACTTTGCAACGCAGATTCAACCGGCTCTGCAAGTGTAAATGTAAGTGGAGGAACAGGTGGATTTACATATGATTGGTCGCCATCAGGTGGAACATTAATGAATGAAAATAATTTAGGAGCAGGAAATTATTCTGTAGTTGTTACGGATGCCAATGGTTGTACTTCATCAAATTCAATTACAGTTGCACAACCTGCAGCAATTGCACTTGCAACAAATACGACAATGGCAACTTGCAATGTTGCGAATGGCAGTGCATCCGTTATAACAAATGGAGGAACACCAAATTATTCTTTCCTATGGACACCGGGAAACATGACTGTTGCTAATCCGGGAAATTTATTTGCAGGAGTTTATTCAGTAATCGTTACAGACAATAATGGATGTACACAAAATGCATTAGCAAATGTTCCAAGTGGTGGCGGTCCTTCTATAAATGCTCAACCAACACAGAATGTAAGTTGCTTTGGTGGCACCGATGGCGCAGGCTTGGTAAATGTTATATCAGGTGCAGGACCATATTCGTATAACTGGACTCCAGGCAATTATTCAAATGCAGTTGAAACAAATTTACCTGCTGCAAATTATTCAATTGTTGTTACGGACGTGAATGGATGTCTTTCTATCGATTCAATTACGATCACACAGCCAACTGCAATCTCTGCTATATCAAGTAATAATTCTGCTACATGCAATGGCTTTTCAAATGGAAGTGCATCCGTTGTAGTCAATGGTGGGACAATTCCTTATTCGTATTTATGGTCGCCTTCGGGCGGTATAAATGCAAATGCATCATCACTTATTGCAGGAAATTATTTTGTCACAATCACAGACAACAATGGTTGTACACAAACATCTTCAACAATAGTCGCACAACCAACAGTGTTAAATATTGCAGTGAATACAATTCCAATATCATGCTATGGCGGAAATGATGGAAGTGCAATTGCAAATGTTTCAGGAGGAACTTCTGGATTTACATATCAGTGGTCACCAATGGGTGGCGCAAATGACATCATCGTAAATCGCACTGCAGGAAATTATACAGTGATCGTAACAGATGCGAATGGTTGTACAAATTCTGCAAGCACTTATATTGATCAGCCGGATTCGATTTCACTTGTTGCTAGTGCTTCTCCAATTTCATGCAATGGTGGAAATTCCGGAAGTACAAATGTTGTTGTGAATGGTGGAACTCCATTTTACACTTATCTATGGTCGCCTTCAGGAGGAACAAATGCAAATGCAACTTCACTTTCAGCAGGAAATTATTCGGTAAGTGTAACCGATGTGAATGGTTGCACTGCCACTACATCAACAACAGTTTCGCAAGCAGTCCCATTGATATTATCTGTCGCAAGTGTTCCTACAATTTGTATTGGTCAATCAACAGATCTTGTTGCAGCGATTTCAGGTGGCGCATCACCGTATACTGTACTGTGGAATACAAGTGACACTTCCACAACAATTGAAGTTTCACCGATTACAACAACGACATACACAGTCAATGTACTCGATGCGAACAATTGTCCAACCGCTCCCGCAACTGTTACAGTTCCAGTCTATCCTCAATTAAATTTATCGACTTTGGGTGCGCCACCAATCTGTGAAGGAGAAACTGCAAACATTCAAGCAAGTGGATCCGGAGGAAATGGCGGACCATATACATACACTTGGAATGACAGTTCAATTTTCGGAGCAAATCCAATAGTTGAACCGATCAACGATTCTATTTTTACAGTAACATTAAGCGATGGTTGCTCACCTGAAATTAGTCAAGCAATACCGATTACAGTCTACCCATTACTCGAAGTGGATTTCACTCCGCGTGTAATTTCAGGTTGCGCACCTGTTGAAGTAAATTTTCAAAATTATTTTTCGCAAGTACCGGGTTCAATTTACCAATGGGATCTTGATGACAATACATTGAGTAACGATACAAATCCAATTCATACTTACACAACACCGGGGGAATACGATATAACCTTGATGATCATTTCACCTGAAGGATGTACAGCAACACAGACAGTGAACAATGCTGTGACTGTTTTCGGTTTTCCTGTTGCCGATTTTATACAGAGCGCCGATCAGGTTTCAATTTTTCAACCTGTAATTACTTTCACTGATAATAGCAGTGATGCAATTTCATGGGATTGGAACTTCGGCGATGGAACTTCAATTACTGATCTTACACAACCCATACATGAATATAGTGATAGTGGAACATATCAAGTTAGACTGATCGTAATGAATAATGGTGGTTGCATGGATACTACATATGGAACAATTAGAATCGAACCTGAATTTACGCTCTATGTACCCAATTCATTTACTCCAAACGGCGATGGAGTTAACGATTATTTTTTCGCCACGGGCGTAGGAATTATAGATTATGAAATGTGGATCATGGATCGTTGGGGGAAACAGATCTTCCATTCACAAGAACAAACACATCAATGGGATGGTTCCTATTTTGGAAATGACAGATCATGTCAAAGTGATGTTTATGAATTTATCATCAATGTACATGACTACAAAGGGAAGCCGCATAAGGTTATTGGGCATGTGTCTTTGGTGAGGTAGTTGGATGGCAAGTTGCATTTGCTGTTCACTGTTTCTGTCTCTGTTTCTTTCTTTGTCTCTATAGTATGATGCTTTATAGTATAGAGACAGAGACAGTGAACATATCACCGGCTCCGATTACTCGATTGACAATGCCCCACTCGGACACTTCCCCACCTGATCGATCATTTCCTGTGTCGTCGCGCCTTCAGGACGAATCCAAGGTCGAACACGAGGGTCAAAAACGGAAGGCAATCCTCTAAAACAATTTGCACAATGAATACACAATTTCGGTTGCCATAAAATTGTTACTTCTCCGTTACTGTATCTTTTTTTGATTTCCATAGGACTAAAAATATAGTTTTTTTCAAAAAACTCAACACTAAGATCACTAAGTTTTAGCACAAAATTTTGGCCACGAATTCACGAATAAATTGTTTTTTTATTCGTGAATTCGTGGCC
>JANOBV010000234.1:0-10118 GCA_031411835.1 Bacteroidota bacterium
TTATCGCGGAAAAGTTTAGCCTGATGAAGCATTTTGTCAACCAATGTCGTTTTGCCGTGGTCAACGTGGGCAATAATGGCAATATTTCTGATTTGCATGAAGTTATGTCGCCTTAGTAAGTTAAGCGGGCGCGAAGGTAGGGATTTTCTGCGCCAAATACGAACCAAAATGGATTTCGGAATGCATTTATTGTAAATCGTGAATCGTAAATCGTGAATCGAACTGCTGCTTTGATAATAATGTGCTTTTTTTGAATAAATATTAGCTAAAATATTTATTTCGATTTAAAACCGAAAATTTATAAGTTACATTTCTATTCTCAAATTACGATTTACGATTTACGATTTTCAATTTGGAAATATTGAGTATTAATATACCTTTGCACCCCTTCAAAAATAGCATTTTATGGAAAATTTCGTGTTCTTGATACCAATTCTGGGTATCATCGGATTAATTGTCATGTTCATTAAAGCATCTTGGGTTAAAAAGCAAGATGCCGGTGATGCCAATATGCAAGAGTTGGCAGGTTACATTGCTGATGGTGCAATGGCCTTCTTGAAAGCAGAATGGAAAGTACTGGGTATTTTCGTAACGTTCGCTGCTGTCTTATTAGCCTACTCAGGAACTATTCATGAAGTGAATGGAAAAGAAATTCACTCGAGCTGGATAATCGCAATCGCTTTTATTATTGGAGCTGTGTTTTCAGCTACGGCCGGATATATCGGAATGACGGTTGCAACTAAAGCAAACGTTCGTACTACACAAGCTGCTCGTACAAGTTTGAAACAAGCATTGAAAGTTTCATTTACAGGTGGAACTGTAATGGGACTTGGAGTTGCCGGACTTGCGATCTTAGGACTTGGTGGATTGTTCATTGCATTCCTAAATATTTTCGCAGGCTTAGGTGCTAATACAGTTAAAACTGCAATTGAAGTATTGACAGGATTTTCTCTAGGTGCTGAATCGATCGCATTGTTTGCTCGTGTTGGTGGTGGTATTTATACAAAAGCTGCTGACGTTGGAGCTGACTTAGTTGGAAAAGTAGAAGCAGGAATTCCTGAAGATGATGTTCGTAATCCGGCAACTATCGCTGATAACGTTGGTGACAACGTTGGTGATGTTGCAGGTATGGGCGCCGATCTTTTCGGATCATATGTTGCAACAATTTTAGCGACAATGGTATTAGGACAGGAAATTGTTGTCACTGATAATTTTGGTGGAATGTCTCCAATCTTATTACCAATGGTAATTTGTGGATTAGGAATTCTTTTCTCCATCGTAGGAACATGGTTCGTTACAATTAAAGATGATAAATCGAGTGTACAAGCAGCCTTGAACTTAGGTAACTGGGCGTCTATGCTTATCACTGTTGTTGCATCCTATTTTGTAGTGATGTGGATGTTGCCTGATGGCGATATTACTTTACGTACTGCAACGTTCTCTAAGATGGGAGTATTTATGGCCATCGTAGTTGGAACGCTTGTAGGAGCAGTTATGAGTATCGTAACTGAATACTACACTGCAATGGGAAAAGCTCCGGTGAATTCTATCATTCAACAATCTTCTACAGGACATGCAACTAATATTATCGGTGGATTATCCGTAGGAATGAAATCAACAGTAATTCCAATCTTGACATTAGCAGCCGGAATTGTTTTATCTTATAAATGTGCAGGACTTTATGGTGTTGCAATTGCTGCAGCCGGAATGATGGCAACTACAGCAATGCAATTAGCAATCGATGCATTTGGTCCAATTGCAGATAATGCAGGTGGAATTGCAGAGATGAGTCAACTACCTCCTGAAGTTCGTGAGCGTACAGATAATTTAGATGCAGTAGGAAATACAACAGCAGCAACAGGAAAAGGATTTGCTATTGCTTCTGCAGCATTAACATCATTAGCATTGTTTGCTGCTTTCGTTGGAATCGCTGGTATCTCCGCAATCGATATTTACAAAGCAGATGTACTTGCAGGATTATTTGTTGGTGCAATGATTCCATTTATATTTTCTGCATTGTGTATTCAAGCAGTTGGAAAAGCAGCAATGGACATGGTACAAGAAGTTCGTCGTCAGTTTCGCGAAATTCCGGGCATCATGGAATACAAAGCAAAACCTGAATATGAAAAGTGTGTTGCCATTTCAACAAAAGCGTCTATTCGTGAGATGATCATGCCGGGTGCAATTGCATTAATTACTCCATTAATTGTAGGTTTCACAATGGGACCTGAAGTATTAGGTGGATTGTTAGCAGGCGTTACCGTAAGTGGAGTATTGATGGGAATTTTCCAATCGAATGCCGGTGGTGCTTGGGATAATGCAAAAAAATCTTTCGAGAAAGGTGTTATGATCAATGGAGAAATGTTCTACAAAAAATCAGAACCACATAAAGCATCAATCACAGGTGATACAGTTGGAGATCCATTTAAAGATACTTCTGGACCATCAATGAATATCCTAATCAAGTTGATGTCTATCGTTTCATTAGTGATTGCACCATACATTGCAGTTACAGGCGGCAGCGCAGGAACTATGGATGATTGTTGCAAAAATAAAGCAGCAATGGAATGTCACATGGGCAATGGACAACAGATGGGTATGGGTTGCGAAATGGATGCAGATGGAAACTGTGTAATCGATTCAGCATTGTGTAATGAATGGTTAGCTTCTGGCAAACTTGACAGCTCAGCGTGTGTGAAAATGGAGGGCAGTAAATGTCACGTTAAACACGAAGCATGCATGTCTGCTGAAGCATCGTCAACACATACTGATAACCATTCTTGTACACCTGAATGCATGGCTGCTTGTAAAGCAAGCGGGATTGACTGTGCAAAAGATGGTTGTCCGAATGAACATTGTGGAATGCACAAAAAATAACTAATAACTAATAGTGAATAAAGGTCCTGCTTCGACGGGACTTTTTTTTGCCTTGCAACGAGTTAAGAAAAACACAAGAACACAAGTTCACAAAAGTCCACGGAATTAAATTGTATTTCCGTGGACTTTTGTGCCCTTGTGCCCTTAGTGTTTTAAAATCACTCTTGTATTCTACGCATTTCAAAAACCGTACACGCAAATTCATTCTTCTCATCTGCCGGAAATTTTTGTTCTCCTAATATCTCCCACTCTTTCATATCTAGTTCCGGAAAAAATACTGTGCCTTCAATTGTTGTATCAATTCTTGTCAGATAAATTTTATCACAATGAGGAAGTGCAGCTTTGAAAATCTCACCGCCGCCAAAAACAAAAGCTTCATTGTCATTCCAGGAAACTTTGATGGCATCGAAAAATGAATTCACTATAATACATCCTTCCTGAGTATATCTTTTTTGTCGTGTAATGATAACAGTAGTTCGTCCGGGAAGCGGTCGACCAATACTTTCATAGGTCTTTCTTCCCATGATCAGATGATGTCCCATTGTGAGAGTCTTCACTCTTTTCAGATCACCGGAAAGTTTCCATGGAAGATCATTTGCATGACCAATCACATTATTCTCCGAAACGGCTACAACTATTGAAAGCATATTTTTTATACTGCTACTGCACCTTTAATATGAGGATGCGGATCATAATTAACTATAGAAAGATCTTCAAATTTGAAATCGAAAATACTTTTCACTTCAGGATTTAGAACAAGTTTAGGAAGCGGTCTTGGATCTCGCGTCAATTGAAGATTTACTTGTTCGAAGTGGTTTGTGTAAATGTGTGCATCTCCAAGCGTGTGAACAAATGTTCCCGGCTTCAATCCTGTTACCTGAGCAACCATCATTGTGAATGCAGCATAAGATGCAATATTAAATGGCACTCCAAGAAATATATCCGCACTACGCTGATAAAGTTGACACGACAATTTCCCATCGGCAACATAGAACTGAAAAAATGCATGACACGGCGGCAATTTCATTTTGCTTACTTCGCCTACATTCCATGCGCTGACGATCAGCCTCCGCGAATCAGGATTCTTTTTGATCTGATCGATCACTTCAGAAAGTTGATCGATCTTCCGACCATCATCCGTTTTCCATGCACGCCATTGCGATCCATATACAGGACCAAGGTCGCCGTTTTCATCTGCCCAATCGTCCCAAATAGAAACACCATTTTCTTTCAGGTATTTAATATTTGTATCACCTTTAATGAACCATAAAAGTTCATGAAATATAGATTTGGTATGTAATTTTTTTGTAGTCACTAATGGAAATCCTTCGTTCAGATCAAAGCGCATTTGGTAGCCAAATACGCTTCGAGTTCCTGTTCCGGTGCGATCGCTTTTATCGGTTCCGGTTGACATTACATGCTTGAGAAGGTCTAAATACTGTTTCATTTAGTATGAAATTAGATTGCAAAGCTACGGGAAAATAGAAGTCAAAGGATAAAAAGATATTAAGAACAGAGCTAAAATATCAACGATATTCGGAAATGCAGATTTTGGAATAATAAACAAGAATTCTATATTAGCACGAGAATATTGCAAATCAGTTTGTAAAAATTCATGAAAACAGCGATCATTTTTTTATTCCTTCTGACAGCTCTAAGATTTGATGCGCGAAGCGAAACTTCTGTTTTTACCCTTGACTACGCTACCAATAAAAATAATAATCCTTTTCAGGAAGTTAAAATAATTGATCTTCGTCCGAATAAAAAAGCACTCGGATTTGTTAAGACAGGAATCAATTACAAGCTGACGTCAATAACCTTTGAAGGAAATCTGCCAGACAGCCTCGTCAATTTTTTTAAAGCGGATAAAAGTAACCCTGAAAAAAACACTGATCTCATCCTGATACTGCATGAGTTTTTTCTCACTACTGCATCCACAGATGCTGCGCGATTCAGATTAAACTTAAGATGCTTTACAAAAAAACCTGATGGTAGGTATTCTGAAGTATTTAATGTTGATACAACTTACAAACCTATAGGACTGAATATTGACAATAAATTATATCGATGTGTAAGCGAGCATTTCAAGGAGATTGCAGAAAAAACAGCTGTGAATGCAAATAAATATTTGTCAGTAGAGAAATCTTATACTTATTCCGACTTATCAGTACTGGACAGTTTAGAAAAATCATCTATTCCAATTTACAATTCTATTAATTACAAGCAAGGAATTTTCCTGAATTACGAACAATTTAAAAATAATACTCCGGAATTATACACTGTTAAAGTTGATTCTTCGAATTTGCAAGACATCAAGATTTATTATTCAGATACTATAAAAAAGAAGGTGAAAAAACTGGACAACAATGATGTCTTCGCTATAAGCGACGGCATTTCGCTTTACAAAGCAACAAGCTTTGGATTCTACAAGCTGATCAAAGAGAATAATAATCTTGTGTATGATGGACAAACTTCCTTTTTTATGCCTACTTCTGCTAGTGACGCTTCAGTATACTTCTTACTATTCGGTATCGTAGGGAATGCAATCTATTTCGCTAATACAAAGGAGCAATCTATCTGTTTAAGATATCAGGTTGGTTATCTACGGGGCAATTCGATTCCAATCGGAGTTCCGGAAACCGCAAATAAAAAGTGAAATAGCTTTGAATGATTGCTTTGTAAATTAATTTTCGCTTACTTCCGACTTCAATCCAAAAACATAATTTTATGGGCATTAAATTCCGTCTGACGATTCTGAGTTTTTTTCAATTCTTTGTTTGGGGTGCGTGGTTGATTACCATTGGCACTTATTGTTTCAATGCGAAAGGCTGGACCGGAGCTCAGTTCGGAGCAATTTTCTCTACGCTTGCATTGTCATCTTTATTTATGCCAACCATTACAGGGATTATTGCTGACAGATGGATGAATGCAGAAAGACTGTATGGGATTCTACACATTCTTTATGGGTTGATCTTATTTTATGTTCCCAGTGTCAACGATCCTGATACGTTGTATTATGTCATCTTTGGAGCTATGATCTGCTACATGCCTACAATTTCTTTATCTAATTCAATTGCATATACCATTCTTAAAGATAATAAATTCGATGTTGTAAAAGTCTTCCCTCCTATCCGAGTATGGGGAACGATTGGTTTTATAGTTGCCATGTGGACAACTAATCTTACCGGGAGTAAAGCAAATGCAAATCAATTTATCATAGGAGGAATTGCTGCACTATTTTTAGGCATCTATGCCCTCACTTTGCCAAAATGTCCACCACAAAACAGGGGTTCTAAAAGTGCATCATTCCTCGATCAGCTTGGATTAAGTTCATTTAAACTTTTTGCGAATTATAAAATGGCGTTATTTTTCCTATTCTCTATTTTCTTAGGAGGTGCATTGCAATTAACAAATATGTATGGCGATTCATTTCTCAATGACTTTGGTAAACTTCCTGAATATGCAAATTCATTTGTAGTAAAATATTCAACAATCATTTTATCAATTTCTCAGATGTCGGAAACACTATTCATTTTGACGATTCCTTTTTTCTTGAAAAAGTTCGGAATCAAAAAAGTGATGCTATTCTCTATGCTCGCATGGGTTTTACGTTTCGGTTTATTTGGTTTTGGAAATCCGGCCGATGGACTATGGATGATTATCTTATCGTGTATCGTTTATGGTATGGCATTCGACTTTTTCAATATCTCAGGCTCACTCTTCATAGAAACAAACACTGATTCATCAATTCGTTCGAGTGCGCAAGGATTATTTATGATGATGACGAATGGTGTTGGTGCATATCTCGGAAGCAAAGTGAGCGGCTATGCAATAGATACTTATTTCACGCATGAAGGCGGAGTAAAAGACTGGCATAACATCTGGCTTTCTTTTGCAGTATATTCTTTGATAGTTGCTATTTTGTTTGCTGTATTTTTTAAGCATAAGCATGATCCGAGTGAGGTGGCGGAAGTGGCGCATTGAAATCAATGAAGAATGAAAAATGAAAAATGGGGCTACTTGGAAATCGAGTTAGCTACTTTTATAACATAGTAGTTTAAATTAAGTTGGTCATGAGAATTTTAGTGAGCATTGTTTTTATTTTCTGTAGTGTATTTTCGAATGCTCAAACGAATCTTCCGGTTGGGGCTACGGATGCGGAGAAAGCGTTTATGCCATTCTACTTACAGCAGATTCAATCGACAGGAATTACTTCTCCTCCCGGCGGAAACTTGAGGACGATGGCTGAATGGGAAGAGATAAAAGCGCTAACAATTACATGGACAAGCTACTTACCTGTTCTTCGGGAAATTGTACGAGCTGCTCAAATTGAAACACAAATTTATATTGTTTGCAGCGATTCAGATGCAGTAAAAAATTACCTCACACAAGGCAGTGTGTCGTTAACCAATTTACATTATGTGATAGCACCTTTCAATACAATCTGGATTCGTGATTATGGACAAAATTGTGTTTACAGAAATGATGTGGATTCAATGATCATGGTCGACTGGATCTATAATCGACCGCGACCAAAAGATGATACCATACCATCAGTACTTGCACGAGAGTTCAACATTCCAATGTATGAAACTAGCCAAGCTCCGTATGATCTAATTCATACCGGAGGAAATTTTATGTCAGACGGTTTGGGAACTGCATTTTCATCTGAACTTGTTGTGAATGAAAATCCGACTCATACAGTTGCAGAAATCGATACGATCATGAATCAATTCATGGGAATTGATCGCTATATTAAAATGCCTGTTCTTCCTTATGATGGAATTCATCATATCGATATGCATATGAAACTACTCGATGAAGAAACACTGATGATTGGGGAATATCCAACCGGTGTTGCAGACGGACCGCAGATCGAAGCAAATCTGCAATACGTACTTTCGAATTTCAATTCTGTTTATGGAACGCCTTATAAAGTTGTTCGAATAGTTCAACCACCTGATGCAAATGGCGATTATCCAAATCAGGGAGGAGATTATTTGACCTATACGAATGCAGTATTTGTAAATAAAACTGTAATTCTTCCTACGTACAATAATCAATACGATACTACTGCAATCAGAATTTGGCAAGAAGCACTTCCCGGTTATTCAATTGTGGGAGTACCGTGTAGTTCAATCATTGGTGCGAGTGGCGCAGTGCATTGTATAACGCATTGCATAGGCGTTGATGATCCAATTTTAATCTCTCATCAACAACTTTCAAATACAACGAACACTTCAAGTCCTTACCAGATCGATGCACGTATTCAACATAAGTCAGGAATACAAACTGCAACTATTTTTTGGACTACAGATACGAGCCAGGTTTGGCAATCAACTACAATGTCATTGACAAATGTTTCAACAAATAATTGGACCGGATTTATTCCTGCTCAATCAACGGGAGCCATTGTTTACTATTACATAACAGCAACTTCAACTTCAGGAAAAACGCAAGTCCGTCCGATGCCGGCGCCACGAGGATGGTGGAAATTTGAAGTTTCAGGTAGCACAAGCATTTCAGTAAACAATATTCAAGAATTCAAACCGGCGTTTCCGAATCCATCACATGGACTAACATGTGTTCCAATAAATATTAGTAAACCATCAGATGGAAAACTTTCACTGGTTGATATGTCAGGAAGAGAAGTATTAGTTATCCATTCCGGTAATTTTATTTCCGGCGAGAAAAATTATTTTTTCAATTCATCTGATCTAGCCCCTGGAGCATATATGATTTTACTTCAGACTAGGAATGGCTCTTGTGCAGAAAAATTGATGATCAAGTAAGTTTTAAAAAGTTTAAGGGGTTTAAATTGTTTAAAGTGTTGTTACACATTAAACAATTTAAACCCCTTAAACTTTTACTCTTTATATCTAGAAAACATCCGCAGCCTCCGCGTCATTTTTCATCCCGATAGCTATCGGGATTCATTTTTCATTCTCTTTAGTTGCTCTTCCTTTTATTAAGCTCATCCCGAATTCTCCCCGCGCGTTCATATGCTTCATCGTCGATCGCTTTCTTCAGCATATCTTTCAGATCGTCGGTGCTTGCAACACTCAATTCGTTTTCACTGAGTTTACTTGTTGAACCTGCAGGACGTTCTACTTGTTCTTGAATGCCTTCGATAGAAGTGCTTTCATCTGTTTCGATTCCTGCAGTGGAAAGAATGAATTCGTAAGTATAGATTGGACAACCGAAACGAACTGCGATTGCAATTGCATCACTTGTACGTGCGTCGATCTCTAATTTTTTTTCTCCGTTGTTACAAATAAGTTTTGCGTAGAAAACTCCTTCGAGTAAATTAAAAATAATGACTTCTTCAACTTCAATTTTAAAACACTGTGCAAGACTTTTGAAAAGGTCGTGAGTCAGCGGACGAGTTGGCGTCATATTCTCAAGTTGGATAGCAATTGCTTGCGCTTCAAATGCACCTATGATGATTGGCAGTCGACGTTTACCTTTGTCTTCCCCTAGCACTAAAGCATAAGCTCCCGATTGAGTCTGGCTGTACGACAGGCCGATTATTTCAAGTTTGATTTTCTTCATTTTTCAATGCCAATCGGCACTAGACTTTATCGAAATTAATAAAAATTTGTTTCGTCACTACGATCTTAATTCTGGCTCGCTTTGAATGCTTTTGCTGCTTCAATTAACCTGGGCACAACCTCAAATGCATCACCTACAATTCCATAGTCAGCTGCCTTAAAGAATGGTGCTTCCGGATCCTTATTCACAACAACAATCACCTTTGAAGAACTAACGCCTGCAAGATGCTGGATCGCACCGCTAATTCCGACAGCGATATATAAATTCGGACTAATTGCAATCCCTGTTTGTCCAACGTGTTCTGAATGAGGTCTCCAACCTGCATCTGAAACCGGTTTGCTACAAGCAGTAGCTGCACCAAGTGTCTTTGCAAGTTCTTCGATCATTCCCCAATTCTCAGGTCCTTTCATTCCACGACCTGCAGAAACAACAAGTTCCGCTTCAGGAAGTGAAATTGCATTTCCTGCTTTCACTCTTTCTTTAACTGTTGCAGCAAAATCTTTTGCCTCAGGAGCAAAATCGAAATTCACGATCTGCGCAGTCTGTGCATTAGGAACAACTTTATAAGAATTCGGCATTGTGCTGATCACTTTTACGCCGGCAAGCATTTCAATAATTGAAAATGCTTTTCCCGAGAAAGAACCTTTTTTCACAGTGAAAGTTCCATCCATTTCCGGAAGACTGACAAC
>JANOBV010000235.1:0-7288 GCA_031411835.1 Bacteroidota bacterium
AGCAGGTATTTTCAGTCATCTTAATAGTTAAACAAATCCTTTAATGGCATCTCTGGTGCTCCGATCTATTTACTTAACAATTATAGTGTTTATTTCTATCTTTTAAAATCATTTCATGGTAAAGTCGCTAAATATTTTGAATAAATCTGAAAATTAATTCGATTCTTTCTAAAAAGATAAGCTGTCATAGTTCATTGATTGGAGCAAAGAATTTACAACAAACATCTAATATTTATTCTAATCAACGATTTAAACTCCAAATTGAAAAATTTAAAATGGATGCAAATGTTACCCACAAAATGTAAGGTACCAAAAGCCAGGCAGCGACTTTAGAGAATTTAGAAAAACTAATGATCGTGAGGATAATCGTTATGATCATCAAAAGTATATCTATCAATGCAAATGCAGTTGAATGAAAATGAAAAAATAGTATACTCCACATAAAATTTAAAAACAGTTGCACAGCGAATAAATAATAGGAATTCTTTTTGTTAGATTCTGAAACTTTATTATTCCAAATTATTCCTAACGATATTCCCATCAGCAAATAAAGACTTGTCCATACAGGGCCAAATAAATATGCAGGTGGATTCCAAGATGGTTTAACAAGTTCTTCAAACCAACTATTATTTATAGCACTTGCTAGGAATCCACTACTAATACCAATTCCTTCACAAAGAAGGATGGCAAAGATATATTTCCAGGTGGCAGATAATTTATTTGTTGTTTTCATTTGGCTGGGGCGATTTAACATTAACATCTCAAAATGTAGCTGCTTTAACAGTAGGGCTTAATAATTACTTCCTACAATCACTCCACTAAAAAGTGCCTGAATTATTTATTTGTCCCAATAGTAACAGCTAGCGTAATGATTGAGGCTAATATCGACAGCGGCAAATTCTGCATCATTAATATTTTTTTTCAAGGCTTCCTTTTTTTGTTTCTTATTAATATAGCAACTACTGCAACTATAATAAATATCGCTACCCAGTAGCTGTAACCCATTCCCCAATTCATACCCCAGTGATTATCATTCATCATATCTATTAATTAAAATGTTGCATTATAATTTGCTGCAGTTGTAATGAAGAAACAACTCCGGATTGCCTCCATTTAATTTCCCCATTTTTAAAAAGAATAAGAGTTGGCACTCCTTGGATGTGATAAGCCTGCGCAACTTTGGGATTTTTATCAATATCAATTTTCAAAATGGTTGTACTTTCCCCAACTATAGTCTTTAACTCCTCTAAGATTGGTTTCATTGCTTTACAAGGTCCGCACCATTCTGCAAAAAAGTCAACCAATGTTGGTTTGTCTCTTTTAATAATTTCCGTAAATGTTTCTGCCATATCAACCTGAATTTTTCTTTTCGCGTTTATTTAACATAGGATTTCCTCCTACTGAAACATTCAGCTTCACTTTAGCACCACCTGGTTTTGCCTTTTCCTTTTTCTTAGGGACTTTCTTTTTCTTCATTTGATTACCTTCCATTTTGATCATTTGTTAATAAGCTCTTCCATAAATTCAAATGCATCAAGACTTTATTTTATTCGATATCGGCTCGTCGTAATGACCAAACAGCTGTGCTTCATATTCTTCATCCAAAATATGACTTATAAGATACTCAGGACTATTTTTTATATGATCAGATGAAACATTAACCGTAACTTCAGATGTCTCCCAATTTATTTCGTTAATCCACTTCGGCGATACCAGCACTTTTTTGTCTTGAAACCAATTTCCGGTGTCTACTACTAAAAAATCTATTTTCCAATTAGAGTCGTCGATCAAAAAACTATCAACTTTACCAATTTCACCATCGGCAGTTTTGATAGCATAAGTACCCACATTTGCTGTGCTTCTTAGATGTTGATTTTTATCATTTCCACTAATTATTGTTTCATCATCATCTTTAAGAATTGTATTATACATTGATATTGGTAATCGCGTCTCTCCACTATGAAATTCACTGCCCCAATAACTACCCCATGGATAGTATGCATACAAATCGAGTTCATGCTGTCGCGATACGGGTCTCTCTGTATCAATGGAAGGACTGTTTTTTATTTGCTCCATCGTTAGATCAACCATAAAAACTTCTTTTTCCCAATCCGGAGATAAGAGTGAAATTGGAGAGATTAAAACTTTGCGACCAAAGAGCCATCCACCGGCTTCTACTATTAAATATCGTATCGTCCATGTTTCATCGTCAAAATAAAACTCACTTACTTTTCCAATTTCACCATCTGTTGCACCAATAGTGAGACCTATCAAACTTTTTAAGTTACGTTTCATCTTTTCTTTTTTTAAATTAAATAAAATAAATATCTATTAATTAATTTGTCAATTAGTCAAATCATTATGCAAAAGCTATATTAAAAGGTAGCATTGAAAATAATTAAAGAAAAGCATTTCGTTTTCTGTCTGATCTACTGTGGTCTCTCATTAAAAAGAGCTGACCTTTCGATGTAGATAGCTGCCTCTCTTAATATTTAATTGATTTTAATTACTAACAAATTTAGTTAATATAAAAAACCATCGTATTGTATAATTTTGCTAGTGATTTACAAAATTCACACCTTTATTTTTACGATGTATTAACTTACGAATTCATGTGAAGCTTTATAAAATATTTTGTCAAATTAAAATAATGTTAGTTGTCTCTAATTTCCGTATTGGATATTTATCTGATAAATTTTAACCTTGTTTTTAATATTTTTTAATTCCTTTTCCCCTATGAATATCACTTCTTCTTCAATCTTATTTTTAATATTAGTATAAACTGCTTCTGACATTGAAACTGTTCCGGGAACCGAAATGGATTGAATTCTTGAGGCAATATTTACCCCATCTCCAAATACATCATTATTGGCTGTATGGACTTCTCCAAGATGTATTCCTATTCGCAACTGGTAATCTGTAAATTCTTTGATTGTTTTCTGAATGTCAATCCCGCAAAGAACAGCATCAGAAACAGATTGGAAGCTTGCTAAAATTCCGTCTCCAATTTCTTTGTGAATGGTCCCGTTGTATTTCTCAATTTTGTTTACATGGGTTTTTCTGTTTTTATCAAGAATTGCCAATGCCTGCTTTTCATTTTCTCCCATCATCGATGAGTAATTCATAATATCTGAAAAGAAGATTACCATCAATCGATTATTACTGACAATGTTTCTGTTAGAATGCAGAATGTCATCCGAATAATATTTTTTCCCTGATAAAGCTGCTTTATATTCCTCCTTTGAAAGTATGTTTTCATCAAGAAGAAAATCCGTTTTTACAATATTATTTATAAAGGTCTCTAGTTTTTCTTTGTTATTCATAACGTCATCTGTGATGAAGTTTACATCAAGATTAATGCAGACAGCGCCAACAAGACCAAAATCTCTCCTAAAAATAGGAATCGTTGTGCACTTAAATAATCGAGAACCAATCCTAAGTTCATAATTTAATTTATCCTGATTTTTCTGTTTACGTGTTTTTAGATCGAGCAATAAATTAGTTGTACCATTTCCAATTTGTCTACCGGTCACCTCTCCATTTTCAATTGCAATAACTGAGCTTGTTGGATTCACAAGATTATGTAGCAAAATTTCCATCCCCATTCCTTTGAATGTCTTCCCGATCAGAGTTACAATTCGCTTGTAATTCTCCATGTACCTATCATTTTCGAGAATTAATTTTAAACCATCATACTTATTAAAGATTATTAGGTAATTATTAAGGTCATTCGTTGAAAGTACATCCCTAACAATATTTTGCTCGCCAATTATGATCAGCTGCTTTGATGCAAATGGGTTTTTGTTTTTGATAAGATAATTTACAGCTTCATTAAACAATGGCTGACTAAACTCAACGATTCCCTTTTCATTTACCAAAAATGGATAAAACGGATATTCTTCAATTCTCTTTTCCTTAGGCGATTCCATTATTCTTCTTTTTCCGGTTATATATCCTAAAAAGAAAAGAACAGGAAGCAGGATAATCAAACTTATGAGCAATGCTATTTCCATTTTGTTCTAAATTAAGGTAAGCTAATTCATTTTTTAATAATATTGCTAAATCATTATAGTAATTCAAGTATTACTAATTTAGTATTCAATTTATGTTGAAAGGAATAAAGTAACATAAAAACTAAATAGATAACCGATGTCCAAATATAATTCAAAAGCTTGCTTTTGCAAAACGATTGAATTTTCGATTACGTTGTAATTCAGTTCAGATACCCCGCAAGTAAATTGACGAGTGTTTAATAAGTTCGGTTTGATTTGATTTTTAATGTCTATAAACAAAGATATACCATATGCAAAAACTACAATTGCTTTTGGGTTATTAGTTGCACTCCATTTTTCATAGGACACATTCATGCCCTCTTCTAAAAAGAATGAACTTGTTTGAGGCTGAGAATTTGATTTCATTTTTTCGGATTAATGATTAAATGAATTTTTTTGTGTAAAGCTCATGGGCTTTTCGATAATTTCTCAAAAACAGAAAAATTATTGTAGATGCCACTATTATATATCCTTATTTGGTAAAAGTTCATAAAAATAAATATTATTCCAACGAGAAGAATCCAAATTTTTCTTTTTCCGGAATAATATTTTGTCAAAAAAGAAGAAAATGCGAAAGCATATACTGCCGATCCTTGAGAAAGTGCCCGTCCTGCGTAGGAAACGCCATACTTCCAATCTGACCAAGCTGTGATTATCCAAATATTCAACAAGAAAAATACTATCACTGATTTTTTGAATGGTTGATCTTTCATGTGCCAAAGTCCGGCAATAAAAAATAATGTAATCGGTGTATAAACAATCCATCCGCTATACGACCCGAATAAAATCCGAAACCAAGGATTTAAAAAATACCATTTACTTCCTACATCATATACAAAACTTCCTGTAGTATATTTCCAATACAACAACTGTGGTAAAATACCAATAATGGTTCCTGAAATCGCTATATATACATGAGTGGAATTTTGCTTTACCAAATTCCATTTTTGCTTTGCATATTCTTTTGTTTGACATCCCCATAGAAGTGGAATAAACAGAATAATTATTTCTGTCGGACGAGAAATGGTAGCAATGCCACATGTTAGGCCAATGAAAAAAGCAACAACCTTAGACGGTCTTTCATGCCATCTGTAGGTTAGCCAAAGCATGATGCAGTATAATGGAAAAATCCAACTATGACTCATCGCTCCATCGATTGATATGTACTGCGGAAGATTGGTGGCTAAAAATAAAAGAAGAATTGTTAAGCCTGTAATGACATCAGAATAAAAATGAAGCATTACTTTCCTTAAGAAAAGTAATCCAATAAAAAACCAAAAGATAGCACCAAGCATAATGGAATATTGATACGGCCAGGAAAAACCATCTTGAGGTACGTTCTCATATTTGGCAATTGTATGTCCGATACAAAAGAATGGTAATTGCAAAATGGAAATTCCGCCTAAATACTTGAAGACAAAATTGCCATTAGATACTTTGTTTGCCTGATAAAGTTTACCTCCTGTTACATGATAAACAGAATCTATTTGAGGAAGCCATTCCAAATTCTTAACATCACCATATATTAGAAAACTGGGTTGATACATATAATACCCAAATGCATCCCATGACGTTGCATTATACCCATTTGAAGTATTGTTTTTCAAATAACAGAAGCGCAATGTCATTGCTACTAGTAGCACAAAAATTATAGAAACAAGAGAAAAGTGAGATTTGTTTAATTTAAGCATGATTGAGTTTAGAACTATTTTGGTCGAGTTATATCAGGCCAAAAGCATATTTTGAAAGTCAAATGCTTTAACCGAAAGTAATGTAGCTTTTCTATCTCAAACTTAATTTACTAATTGACTCAAATGTAAAAATATTTTACACCTGTCTTTTCGACCATGAGCTTGGCGCTTCAATTTTTGATTGTATTTCAATTTAATTTTCAAATCGATATACAATAATAATAATTTTACTGAACAATGATTTTCCTATTCGTGACATTATTCTTTTCATCAGTCATCATTACAAAATAGACTCCTTCACTCAACTCGCTTCTATCAATTACTAATTGGTTTCCGGTAAATGTTAGTGACATTTTTCCTTTGCCCAACACGTCTACAATTTTTACTCGCCAATTTTGATTCTGCTCTCCAAATGAAATCGTTGTTTGTTGCGAAAATGGATTCGGAAAAATTGAAATATTCTCGTCAACAGAAGTTTCAGATATTCCGGAAATGAGAGGTGAACGTTTTCTTATTTCGCCACAAGATCCGCTGTACAAAAAATAATTTCCGCCGGGTGTGTTTTTTATTACATATGAATCCGGACTAGTAAAATTAATTCCTGTAGATTCTGTTTGCCATGTTAATCCACCATCGGTTGTGTAGGCAACATTTCCCATATTGTTTGAAGCCATACAAAAATTCCCAACGGCTGCAAAACCGGAAACACCGGGAAAATTATACTGTATTGGAAATGTAACTCCACCATCACTTGTTTTATAAATGGTACTTACTCCATCATGAAAATAACCATTTAATGAATCGGCAAATTCAAATACTACACAATAGAATCCGAGGTTATTATTTACATAGTTCCAGGTTGCCCCTGTATCAGATGTCATTAGTAAACGGTCGCCATTATCTAAAAATCCCGTATGTGAATTCACAAATTGCAGATTTTGTCCTGCAAACAATGTGTCAAATACATGAAAAAAAGATGTGCCACTGTGTTTGAACTTTCGTAGTCTTGTTTCATTGTTGAGATAAAAGCCGGTAGAGTCATTCAAAAGTTCAAGCGACAAAACAGCGTAACAAGAATCAAGACGATGAATAGTGTATGTAGAAAAGCCATCGGTCGTCTTTAGTAACTTAATTGGAACTCCGCCTTGGATCAAATAACCTGTCATGCTATCTGCCATTGCTACTCTACTAATTCCACTCAATCCGGTAATGTACTTTTTGTTCCATGATATTCCGCCATCATTTGTACAAAGTACACCTATACCAATTGTATCTTGAATAGTAACGTAACCTGTATGGTCAGTTGGAAATGCAGCATCGCCAAACAGCGTATTGATGTCTTGATAAACAGGAACCCATTGAGCAATACAATTGTTGGAAGTTGCTACAATGAATAGTGCAATTAGTATTGCTGAAGATATGTTTTTCATTTTAGATTATTTTTAAAAGTGAATTGAATTTACTGTTGATTTGATGTTTTCTTCTGCGCCCTTTTCTGCGCCTTTATCTGCGAAATCTGCGGGAAATATTTTGCGTGTGTTTTTC
>JANOBV010000236.1:0-17142 GCA_031411835.1 Bacteroidota bacterium
CCCGCAGATCTCGCGGAACTCGCAGATTTAGCGCAGAATTTATTTTACTATCGGCACCTTCAAAACCACCGTCGTTCCTTTCTTCGGAACACTTTCAATTTTCAATGTTCCGGAGATCATCGTTGATCGTTCTCGCATTCCAACTAATCCAAGAGTGTGCTTATTCGATACATCGTCTTGATTAAATCCGATTCCATTATCATGAATGTTTAAAATAAAAAAGTTGCCGTCTGAAAATAATCCACTAGTTACTTCTGTTGCTTGAGAATGCCTGATAGCATTTGTCAACGCTTCTTGATAGATCCTAAAAAAATTGGTAACAATTTCTTTATTCAAAATTGCATCGTCTATCTCAGAATAAAAAGTACATTTTACTCCTGTTCGCTTTTGAAATTCCATACTCTGCCATTCTAATGCTGCATTCAATCCAAGATCATCGATAATTCCGGGGCGCAGTTGATATGCAATTCGTCGAACAGACTTCACTGTTTCGTCGATCATCTGATTTACATCTTTGAATTTATTTGCAATCTCTTCTTCTTTTGAATCGACCCTTCTTCTGATCCAAGAAACATCCATTTTCAGCCCTGTGAGTAGCTGACCCAATTCATCGTGAACTTCACGTGCAATTGTTGTTTGCTCTTCTTCTCTTATCTTTTGCAAGTGCGAAGCTAATTCTCTCAACTCCTCCTTTGTCGCTTTCAATTCAGCATTACTTCTATTTAAACGAGTAATAATAGATTGACGTTCTGTCGAAAAACGAATTACTTTATCGAGCTCTTTACTTGTGCTTTCTCCTTTGATCAAATAATCTTGCGCCCCTTCTCTAAGTGCACTCAATGCAATATGCTCATCAGAGATTCCAGTCAAAATAACGATTACACTATTTGGAAACTTTTTCCTGACTTCACTTACGGTTTCAACTCCATCACTATCAGGTAAGGTAAGATCCAGCAACACCAAAGAAATATTAACCCCGGGGACATCAAACTGAAATGCTTCTTTCAAATTTGAAAAAACCTTTAAAGAATCTAATGGAATTTTGATCTCTTTTAGCATTTCTAAAATCAATCGAACATCACCGGCATTATCCTCAATCAATAAAATACTTATGTCCTTTTCCATAAAAAAAATTAACAAATGCTTTTCCAACTATTCTACAACTCTTATTTATACTCTTGATGGCAATTTCACTATTGTAAACCAAAAATCTTCTATGCTTTTAACTACGTTCATGAATGAATCATATTCAACCGGTTTTGATACATAACAATTTACATGCATTGAATAACTTGTTAGTATGTCTTTTTCTGACTGAGATGTTGTCAAAATAATAATCGGAATTAACTTTAATTTATCATCGCCTTTTATTTTTTCCAGAACTTCAAAGCCGTTCATCTTTGGCAAATTTAAATCTAAAAGTATTAAATCCGGAGTGGTTGCATTTTAAAATTTCCCGGTCTTATTAAGAAATTCCATAGCTTCTATTCCATCTGATGCTACATGGAGCGTGTTGTAAATGCGTCCCTCGTTTAGCGCCTCTTGAGTTAGTCGCACATCACCGGGATTATCTTCTACTAAAAGAATGTCAACTGCTTTCATATACTTTTGTTTTTAATTGTAAAATAAAACACCGTTCCTTTTCCCGAAACCGACTCAAACCAGACTGAACCTCCATGTCGCTCTACAATCTTTTTTACAATAGCGAGCCCAATACCTGTCCCACTGAATTTTGCTTTACTATGTAATTGTCTAAAAATAATAAATACTTTGTCATGATATTGCTTTTCTATTCCAATCCCATTGTCTTCCACTGAAAAAAGCCATTCATCATCTCTTTTCTCAGATCTAATTTTGATCTCAGGAGATCTATCTTTCACTTGGAACTTAATCGCATTAGCAATTAGGTTTTGAAACACTTGTAACATTTGTGTTTTATCAGCAATAATTGTCGGCATGTCTTCAACAATTACCGTTGTACTACTATCTTCAATATTTGTTTTTAAATTTACCAACACTTCATTAATTAACAACGAAATATTTACTTGAGTAAGCGGCATTGCTTTATTAAACTTGGAATAATTCAACAGATCGTTGATCAACTGTTTCATTCTTGCTGCACCATCAACTGCGAAACTTATAAACTCATCTGCATCAGAATCAAGTCGTCCTTTATATCGTTGCTCTAATAACTGCACATAACTGCCAACCATTCGCAATGGCTCTTGCAGATCATGAGAAGCGATATAGGCAAATTGCTCTAGCTCCTTATTTGATCGTTCTAGTTCCGCAACATACTTCCTTTCTTTCTCTTCAGCAATTTTTTGATTCGTAATATCAACCATTGAACCAATCATTCTAATAGGCTTACCTTCTGAATTACATATAATAGACCCTCTGTCTAAAATATAGAAAAGTTTTTCTTCGCCTCCTTTATGTCGATATTCATCCGACCAGAATTTATCGCCATTCTCAATTGCAGCATTTAATTTAGTTACAACACGCTCTTTGTCCTCTTCATACAGTCGACTTTTCCAAGTTTCAATTGTCTGTGGAACTCCACTATCTAATCCAAATAATTCATAAAAATTATCATTCCACCAAATTTCATTCGTGACGAGATTCCAATCCCAAACTACATCATGAGTTGCTTTGGAGACAATTGAAAAACGTTCATTCATTTCAATTGCTGTTTCGCGCGACTTTCTCTTATCTGAAATGTCTCTGTAATTTGCAACGATTGCTTTTACATTTTCATCATTAATCAAATTTACTACTGTACCTTCTACCCACACATAATGACCTTCTATATGTCTAAATCTATTTAAACGATGAAATATTTTGCCAGGGTTGTCAAGTAAGTTTTTAAATACCGCTGTCGATTCTTCAATTTGATCAGGATGCATGATCTCAGTATTCATTCTGCCTATCATATAATCGACAGAATAACCTGTTGCTCTTTCAAATGCCGGACTAACATAAATTACTTTTCCGCTTTCGTCAACTAAAGAAATAATGTCTTCAGCTTGATCAACCAATGTTCTAAATCGTTTTTCGTTTTTCTCAAGTTCAATTTCCTTCTCTCTAATTTCCGATACATCCTTGAAATTAGTAAGTAGTCCACCTACATTCGGATTATTAAACAAATTCGTTACTATTCCATCTAACCATAAATACCTGCCATCTTTATGTTTAGTTCTTAAAGCAATTTTAAACGGGGCCCCCGGATTTGCAATTGCAAAATTGTAAACCTTCATTGCTTTCTCTAAGTCATTTGGATGTATCCTTTCAAAAGCTGATGTGCTTTCCGATTCTTCATCTGACCATCCAGTTACTCTCTCTGCCGATGGGCTTCTGTAAATTGTTTTACCCTCTTTATCTACAATTGCAATGATGGTTTCATTATTCTCAATCAAAAATTTAAAGCGTTGCTCTCTTTGGTATACTTCCTTCGTTCTCTCTTCAACTAATTTTTCAAGGTCTGTATTCAATCGCAGTAATTCACGCTCGGTTTTTTTTATTTCAGTGATGTCTTTTACCAAAACTAAATTGCCGATAACATTTCCCTCTTCATTTTTAATTGCAGAACCTGTAGCCATTACATTTAATGGCTGACCTGATTTCGCATGATAAATAATTTCTCCATGCCAGTACCCCAATTCAACATATGAACGTATGGAGTCTTCTCGACTCGTCGTTCCAAAATCGATCTTAAATAATTCATCTACATGTCTACCTATTGTTTCTTCACGAGACCATCCAAAAATTCGCTCCGCCGCTGCATTCCAATCGGTAATTAAAAATTTCGTGTCTGAACTAATGATCGGATCTTGAATATTACTCGCTAATGATGCAAGAAAACGAATTCGTTCATTACGCTTCTTTTCAGCAGAATAATCATAAACAAACTTCATAAAGCCAACTGGCGTTTTCGTTTTGTCTTTAATTATGTTGACCACAATTTTTGACCAAAACTCTTCGCCATTTTTCTTTACAAGCCAACATTCTCTCGTTGCTTCACCACTTTTTAAAGCGTCCTCGATGATTGATCCAAATATATTTGAATTTCTTTCTCCATTGGAATGAAATATTGAAGCGTTTTTTTCTAATACTTCCTTCTCCGTATATTGATACAAAAATTCGGCACCTTTATTCCAACTCTTCACATTACCTTTAAGATCTAACCTAATAACAGCATACTCTTTTATCTGATCTAACATTTGAAAATAAAAGTCTTCCGGCTTGTCTTCTATGTTTCTAGAATCATTCTGTCTTTTTAGGTCTTTCCTTTGTAAAAAATCTGTGAATATAAATGCAAGTGTAAAGGAAGAGAATACTATCCCAATAATTTCCATCTCATTGTTGCTTCCAAATAAAATATTAGCAGCAATAATTGTAAGAGCCGACAAAAACAGATACATGTAAAATGCTTTCCACCTCATTAATAAATGTTATTAAACCCAAAACGCAGATAATAAGTTTAAACTTCTAGCGTTTGGATTGACACTTCGCAAATTAACAAAATTCCATTAACTCTATTGATAAATTGAAAAATCTTTTATCCAGTTTTTAATAACCTTAAAGAAGAGATTTAAGTAATGAAAAAAGGGCGCAGATAACCTTCTGCACCCTTACCCTAAAATAATTCTTTTTACATCCCATGCTGATCATCGGCACTCGGACCATATACGCCCGGAATTGGAATATCAAGTAATCGCAAGTAAACGCCAAGTTGTGCTCGATGATGTACCATTTGACTATATGCATGCCGTATCGTTTCAAGTTTAGTATGCTTAGCATAAATCGCTGAACCATTTCTAAGAGTCCACATTTCTTCCAAAACCTTCTCTTTCGAATTATCAAAATCCGTCATTGCCTTTTCAACATTCTCATTAAAATAGGCAACTAATTCTGCCCCTGTAGTGCAATCTTTCGGATTGTAAGGAGTGGTTGCGAAATCTAACTCATCAGTCAAAAGACCAAGTGAGATCCATTTTGGAAGATCTGCTATGTGAATTGCAAGATCCTGCATTTTCATGCTCCGTGCATGTGGCTTCCAGGCAAGTTTGTCGGTCGGAACCAATGCCAACATTTTACGGGTACCAATTACTTCTTCCTTAAGTTCGTTTTTTAATGCTTCGATAAAAGTGATCATAGATTGTATGTTTTATTTTTTGTAAAGAAATAGCAAGGTTGTGACAGCTGTATGTCAGTAGGATTTATAAATTATTTGTGTGGGAATTGGAGGAGTTTTGATGATGTGGTTGTTCTGAAATTTGTGGGATGGGATGGATTTATACTAGCTTTGATTTTAATACATATTTAATCCCGGGACTTTTATTTAATGAACGGCTTATACATATTTAATCCCCGGGCGCGCCGAAAAAAATACAGCGCCCCAATAAATGAATTACAATAAGTTGAATTTGAGAGAGGAGGAAAATGGCTGACGCCATGCAGCGAGTCCCCGCGTTTTCCCCAGGCTGCATGACTATGCGCCGTGGCGCACAGCATTTTTTAAATTGTCAAATGACTATATTAAATTTGAAATTCGTTACCCCATAAATGACGGTTCTTTTATGAAACCACTCAAGTGAAATTCAAACTTACTCTGAATGAAAATTAGTTCTCGTATAATTTTTTACCGAGCAAAAGTTTATCAATCATCTTTACGATCCGATTTGCTTTCGTCTCGTCGTGCTTCGCAGAATAGACCCAATTCAAATAATACTTCTTTTCATTTGGAGATAATTGCTCATAAAATTTTAATGCAGCAGGATATTCACTCAGACAATCAATTAGTTCCTGCGGAATTTCTACCGGACTCGGATCTAAATAAAGTTTCACATGAACGAGATCGCCGGCTTCTTTCTTTATCTTTTTCCGGATCTCTGCTTTCACAGGTAAAAACAAATTACCATTACCCATTGGCATAAGATTGTATTGATTTAATTCATAACTGTCGATAGTTCCTTTCACACGTACCATTCCAAATCGAGTTTTTTTGTCAGGACTAACTTCGAGAATTTCAACGAATGACCATCCACCTTTGCCCGGAATTTTTTGTATCAGATATTTTTTATCAACAATCGCTTTTATCATCACTTCACTTTTTTAAGGAGAACAGATGAAAGAACTTTGACACGCTTTTTTAATTGTGCCGGCTTTACAATTTCTGCTACATCGCCAATCATTAAATACCATCTTGCAAATCCTTCAATCGATTCAGTTAGAAATGTCATTGTGACAATATCTTTCAAAACGGTTTGCGATACAAAACCATTGTAATACTTTTGGTCGCCTATATACTTATAATTTTTTCTTTGAACATTGATAATGACCTCTGTCAATTGCTGTTCTTTACTTATCTTATTTAAAAATGTTTTCAGCGCGGGATGCGTTTTTGCTATGCTCTCTTCCTGATTTTCTATTTGTTGAATTCGATCTAGTCTGAAATCGCGATAATCTTTTCGCAATCTGCAATACGCTATCATATACCAATGTTGTCCGTGATGAAAAACACCTACAGGCTCTACAATTCTCGTCGACAACTCGAGAGTATGGTTTGCCAGATACTTTATTGCTAAAACTGTTCGACTTTCAATGCCATTCATTATTTTTCTAAATGGGGCACTATCAGCTTTAGGCAAATAAGAATTTGGCAAGACAGAAATGCTACTATCAACCTTTGCAATCGATTCTTTCTCTGAACTTCGAAGAACTGCCTTTACTTTGAAAAGCGCAGCCCGATAATCTTCATTACTTGAATAATCCGAAAACTTATCCATCAATTTACCTGCTGTCACGAATGACAATGCCTCTTCCTTTGAAAAAACAATTGGCGGCAAACGGTAACCGTCCATCATCGAATATCCAACACCTGCTTCACTTGCAATAGGAACGCCGGCTTCTTCTAAAGACCGGATGTCGCGATATACAGTGCGAATGCTGATCTCAAAGCGGTCGGCAATTTCTTGTGCAGTTACAATTTTCTTACTTTGTAACTGAATGAGTATTGCTATTATTCGGTCGAAACGTGTCATAATTTTCACTGGCGAAATTATGGAAATAAAAATAAGATTCTGCTAATTTTAATTCCTGTTTTTTACTACATTAGTCAACGAAATCCAACAATGCAATTTAAAACCTTAGAAAATACTTCCATTGCCGAACTACTTCATGTCTTCAATGAAGCGTTCTCCGATTATCAGCTTCCGATGCATCTCACAAAGGAACAACTGATCAATAAAATTATTGCTGAAAGTATTAAGAAGGAATATTCTGCTGGCGCATTCGATGGAGATAAACTTATTGGATTTATTTTGCACGGTGTTGAAATTATTGAAGGGAATAAAATTGCCTATAATGCCGGAACAGGTGTAGTTCCTGATCAACGTGGCAATAAGATCACCTCAAAATTATATGATTTCATTCTACCAATTTTAAAAAAGAACAATGTTGACCAAGTTAAATTGGAAGTGCTTTCTGATAATACAAAAGCTCTCAAAACATATTCTGCTATCGGTTTCCAAAAAAAGCGAATCTTAAATTGCTACAAAGGTTCATTAACGGATTTAAAAACAGAAAATAATTCTTCGGTTCAATATCTTTATCATCCTGATTGGAAATTACTGCAAACTTTTTGGGACTGGAATCCTTCCTGGCAAAATTCTGTTTCTGCTGTCAATAATTCATGGTCACAGCTAGACACTATCGGACTTTTCGCTAATGATAAATTAGTCGGCTATATTGTATTCAATCCAAAGATCAATCGTATTCTTCAATTTAGCATCGATAAAGAACATCGCAAGAGTGGCTTTGGAAAGCAATTGCTAAACTACTTTGCCCTCAATAAAAGCAAAACAGTTTCTATTTTAAATGTTGATGATCGTTCGATAGAAACTAATTCTTTTCTTTTATCTTCAGGGTTGAATTTGTTTACAAAGCAGGATGAGATGGAGATGAGTGTTTAAATTCATCTATCCCTTTTTAAAGAAATAAAAAACACACCTAAATATTGTCAAATTAGTTTGTTAAATATTTTATAGCTATTGTTTTACCTAAAAGACCGAATAGTTCCCGCCCGGATGACCGTGTATAGTTTTATAAGGGAGAGGAGAAGTAGACGCGAATAGATTCTTGCAGAATTTAATTTTCCCGGCGTTTGTCTAATTTATTTTGGGCATTTCATAACTAAACTACTACCTAAGAAACCGAATAGGCCCCGCCAGGATGACCGTATTTTGTTTCATAGGGGGCAGGTGGGTAGCCCCGAAAAGATGCTTTCAGCAATTGCCCACGTTCAAAAATCACACTCGATAAAAATTCAACTTAGGGTTTCGAATTTTTATCAACTCGATTTTTTTAACGCGGGTAAGTTTTTTTATTTTTTTCTCTTCGAATAGCTTCGGAAGGTTTGTCGAATGTTTCAAAGAAGACTAGCTTGTAACAATAATATTTTCCGGCAAAAGTTTCAGGATTGCCTTTAATCTCTTCATGAGTTCTCACTCGGAACTTTAGATCATTTGTAGTTCCAGTATAAAAAGTTGTCCGTTGCGGATTTGTTGTGATATAAGTATAATACATTTCACAAATTTACGTGACTGCAAATTATTCCACATCCAATAAATAATGGAACTTATTTGAAGCCGAGCCAATTCTGTAAGAATCTCTTCGGGGTTCGCCCCTACTCCCCCTCTATGAAACAATACACAGTCATCCTGGCGGGAACTATTCGGTCTCTAAGGTAGTTGCAATGCTATGAAGAATTTTTACTTACAAAAGTAAATTGCAATAGAAACACAATATTCTTCAAATAAAATAATTTCGTAATTACAACTTTTTGTATTCTTGAAAAATTAAATTAAGACCACTTAAAATCTTTTTTTGCATTCCTTAAAAACTTATATAAATTAGCAAAGTCAGAACACAACGACAATTCATAATTTCATCTCTATGCATTTACTATTAGCTCTCAACAATTTTAAAAACAATCCAATTCGCAAACATTTTTCGAAATGCTTAATTGCAATCCTATTCCTCTTTAACAGTTTCAATGCCGGAGCTAACGATGATTATGATGGCCTAACCTATCGCCAGTGGAAAAAGAAAGTAATGAAGGAACAGATTCTCATCCTGAAAAATGGTGCTCTTTTGATTCGATTAAAAACAAAATTAAATAGTGTAAATGCACTTCGTGAACATGGAGATAGTGCAAAAGCAAATCTTATCTTGGAAAATCAAATTGAATTAAACAAATCGATTGTTGAGGCATTCACAAATAATTATTCATTCTGTCCTGTCTATTATTTCTTTAGCGATTATTCCGATACTGTTCGCAATCATAATCTCAATGAAGTTGCGTTTCTAAATGCCGAGTTAATTCATGATCCGAATATAAAACCAACCGCTACCAATTTTTTAACATGTGAATTTGGAAATGTAAGGCAAGACACTGCATATTATTTATCAGGAACATATCTAAGGTACACAGACGACGGATTAAAAAGATCTGAAAGTTATTATGGAAGCGTCGAAACTTATACTCGCGCAATCACAATGATGAGCGATCAATTTATTCAGTTGTGGGACCCTTTTCCTTATTATGTAAAAATTGGAAACCCGAACCCGAACCAAAACAAACTTAACAAAGCTGTTAAAAAATTAAACCTAACACTTATCCATTATTTCAATAAATGCAACAAATAATTTTTCAATATTGATAATTTCACAAGTACATTAAGCTTTTGAACTTCCCATTAAATTGATGTATATTCGTCGCTTCAAAAAAAAGTAAGCAACAGCAGAAAACGCCGAGTATATGTTATTTAATTCGTACGAATTTTTACTGTTTTTTCCAATTGTAACGCTGCTCTTTTATGTGTTGCCACACAAATTTCGTTGGCTTCATTTGTTAATTGCCAGTTGCATTTTCTACATGTATTTCATTCCGCAATACATTCTCATTTTATTTGCAACTATTATCATTGACTATGTTGCCGGAATTTGGATAGAAAAATCAAACGACAAGAAAAAGAAGATCTACCTCGTTGTCAGTATCATCTCAACTTGTCTTGTTCTCTTTATCTTCAAATATTTTGATTTCTTCAACCATAATATGCTTGCATTGAGTCATCGATTTGGATTTCATTACCCGGAACATACGATCAAATTCATTCTCCCTATTGGACTTTCATTTCATACATTCCAAAGTTTGAGTTATGTTATCGAAGTTTATAAAGGAAATCAGAAAGCTGAAAAACATTTTGGAATCTATTCGCTCTATGTAATGTTTTATCCGCAGTTGGTTACCGGTCCAATTGAACGTCCACAGAATTTACTTGTGCAATTACGTCAAGAGAAACATTTTGAATATTCGAATTTTGCTGCAGGCTTAAGGCTAATTCTTTTCGGATTATTTACTAAAATGGTCATTGCAGATAATATTGCAATTTACGTTGATCAGATCTATTCCGATCCAATGGCTCACAACTCGTTTAGTGTCTTAAAAGGTCTGTTCTTTTATTCCTTCCAAATCTATTGCGACTTTTTTGGATACTCAACGATTGCCGTAGGTTGTGCAAAAGCAATGGGTTATAATTTAATGGACAATTTTAAAAATCCATACCTATCAAAAAGCATTGGTGAATTTTGGCAACGTTGGCACATTTCACTTTCATCATGGTTCCGTGATTACGTATATTTTTCATTGGGTGGAAACAGAGTAAAACTTCATAGATGGATGATAAACATTATGATCATTTTTGTTTTGAGTGGTTTGTGGCATGGTGCAAATTGGACGTTTGTAATTTGGGGTTTCGCACATGGATTTGCTTACATCGTTGAAACAATGATCATCCGTATTTTAAAATTGAAACGTTCAGCAAATGCGACTATTGCAAAAGTTGTTGATGCTTTCAACGTTGCAAAGACTTTCATCATTGTTAGTTTCATCTGGATTCTTTTCCGCGCATCGGACATGCATCAGGTAAAACTTATCCTGAAATCCATCGTCAAAAATATTCATGTCCAAGATGATTTTCATGTAGAACCAAAAACATGGCTGTTCCTTGGGTTCTTCATTCTACTCGATACATTTCTATTTAACACACGCTTCGATAGCTGGATCAACGCAAAACCTGTAGTTGCTCGTTGGTCATTATATTCGCTATTGATCTTCTTGATCATCGTGTTTTCAAGTGTCAATAATTTTCCATTTATCTACTTTCAATTCTAAGACATGGAAAATTCTAAAACACTTCTTTATAAACTTCTTCTGTTTACAGGAATTATTTTCTGTTTCAATTTTATTTACACGAAATTATTCTTCGAAAAAGATCTACAAAAACATTCGCCAATTATAAACCACATTCGTAAAGTGCTTGAGAAGAAAAGCGAAGTAATTTATCTCGGCGAATCGTCGAATACAACATTCAGAGAAGATGACATGGACAAACGTTCCATCAGTGAAATGATCTCTGATTATTATCCAAGACGAAAATTCGGAAATATAAATAAAGAAGCTAGTCACGCAGGGATATACTACACATTTCTAAATGCAATTCCGGAAAACTCATCTGTAAAAACAATTATCGTCACTCTTAATTTAAGGTCTTTCGACGCTTCATGGATCTATTCAAATCTTGAAACTGCTTTGCAAAAAAGTTTAGTGTTGCTTGAAAATCACCCGCCCTTGTATAACAGATTATTGCTTTCATTCAAAGGCTATGATATTAAATCAGATGGCGAACGTGAAGTGCAATTTAAAAAAGCATGGAAAGAAAGTAAACTAACTTTTGATCATCCATTCCCATATGATAATGTTGCTGATTGGGATTTTGCAATGGCAGAGAAAGGAATTCTAAATGAAGATGGAACAAAAAATACTCCTGCAACAGAACTTGCTTGTCATTACATAAAAACATATGCATTCCAAATCGACACTCTAAAAAATCCACGTATAAAAGATTTCGACAACATAGTTGCTCTTGCAAAAAAGAGAAATTGGAAACTTATCTTCAATTTATTGGCAGAAAATGTTGACAGAGCTCAATTGCTGGTTGGGGATGAGCTGGTGGCTCTAATAAAACATAATCGCGACCTTCTTGTAAATCGCTATTCAAAACAAGGAGTTATTGTAGTCGATAATCTAACACAAATAGATAACGACGAATTTGTTGACCAAAATTGGACGACTGAACATTATTCAGAATACGGCCGAAGATTGATTGCGAAAAATGTTGCTAGCGCTTTAAAACAAATTTACCCAAACGATTATATGAATTATGAATCTCCAAATAAGAAGACCGCTACTTTCTTCAACGACTGTGAAGGAAAACTGGTTTGGGGGCAAATGCAAACATTGACCGATGAAATTTCGTTTTCAGGAAAAATGTCATCTAAGACTGGTCAGAAACAAGACTTCAGTATCTCCCTCGATTATTCAGTTAAAAATTTACCGGATTCTTTGAAAAGTATTTCTATCGGTTTCCAAAAATTTCAACGTGAGCTAAATCCAGGTGCAAAAATTGTGATTCAGATTTCCGGTAGTCGTTTTAAATATCAATGGAATGGTTTTCTGATAAACGACTTAAACAAGTCGCTGAATAAGTGGGAAGTGGTAAATTTACATTTTCCATTACCGAAAGATTTCTATTCTGCTAGCGCAATTAAAATTTACATCATTAATCCAACAGATAAACTTCTTTACGTGGACGACTTGTCTATCAATTTTAATAAAAATTGATCGTAAATTATTTCAAGCTTTCTCTATTTTACATGTTTCATAAACTGCCATACTTTACGGTTTAACAAATAATCCGGATTTGATTCTTGCTCAAATGCTTCTCGTTCAAAAATAATATTTCGATACGCTTCATCATGTGTTTTGTATTTGAATCGATTCAATAAATAGTTTATCAGATACCAAATGTAAAATGGGATAACCAAAAGTTCAATTTGCTGACGAATATGAATCCGCTCATGGTTTATCAATACATGTTGTCTTGCATCGCTGAGCTTTGAATTGATGATAACAAAAGGGAACAAAGCTATTCCGCCAATTGATAGTTTTTTTGTTTTGATTATAAACATTTATGATTCCCTGAGAAATTATAATCTTAAACCAATCCCAAATCCCATATTCACTGTCTTCATTTCTTGTTTGAAATCAAAGTTTGATGACGAACCAAAATTAGTGGTGTTTGAAACATGAATAAATTCAGCTGTTGCAACGGAGTAGTCCACATTCATCAAAATAGAAACTTTCTTTCCAGCAGAAAGCCGAAATCCAGCTCCTAGTAAAAATGCTACAGTACTCGTAGATTGACTATTTACTTTACTTATTAATGTTACTCCATTGTAAGTACCCGATAAACTATATTGAGGCAATGTTGCACTCATATATCCAATCATCGTTCTCACTTCAAAACAAGTTGATGAGGTTCCTACCGGAAAAGAAGAATAAATACCGGCTAAAATTCCATTAAGTTTCCAATTTTCACTAGTTACTTTCCATGTTATTGTTGGATCAATATTTTTTGCCTCCGTCAATAATGCATCGGTATTTATGCCATTTGATTGCCAACGCAACATAGCAGCTAAGCCAATATTTTTTCCAAATCTATAAGCAAATGAAAAATCTGTTATAGTACCAAGCTTAGCTAGCCCTGCCTTTTCATTATTTAAATCATTACTACCGAAATTTCCAACAGGAAAACTAGGCCCCAATGACAAAGCTAAATAACCTTTGTCTTGCGCAAATGAATTAAATTGAGTTACTGAAAAAAGAAATATTACAGCGATGAAAGCCTTCATTAATTTAGTATTTAGTAAGATCGAATTTGACAAATATAAAATAATTCCTTAACCCAATGCTAACAATCATCATAATTACGTAATAGATTTGGTGATTTTTGCTATTGAATTACCTCGACTAACGTCAACAATTAAAAAATGCGACTATTAAGTTGTTTTAGATTTTATTTAACTCTAACTTTAATTGGACTAAAAATAAATCATTATGAAAAATACAGAAATCAAAAAAATTCTTGTCCCGGTAGATTTTACAGATGCGTCCGAAGTTGCTTTATTGGCTGCGACTTCGTTGGCAGTTTTATTGAATTCGGAAATTTATCTTGTTCATGTTTTCGAAACAGGTGGCTATAATTATTCAGTATTTGCAAAAACAGAAACTATTCCGCCATCACCGGCTGCAATGAAAAAAAGTATCGGAAAGAAACTCGAAGAACTTAAAGAGCATGTGATAAAGAAATATAATTTGAAATGTTCTGTGGTGGTTTTATCCGGACATATACATTCAGAAATTTATAAATTTTCCAAAAAGAAAAAAGTTGGACTTGTCGTTATGGGAACACATGGAGCTTCCGGTTATAAAGAATTTTTCATCGGTAGCAATGCGCAAAGAGTTGTAACAATTTCAGAAGTTCCTGTTTTGACAATTCCGCACACTTCCAAAAAAACAAGTTTTAAAAACATTCTTATTCCTATCGACAACTCTGCTCACAGTCGCGCAAAAGTAAATATTGCAATGCTGATCGCTGATCAATATGATGCAAATATTCATCTCATCGGTTTGCCTGATACAAAAGACAAAACAGAACTTTCAAAATTCAATATAAAAATGAAATCTGTCGAGAAGATCATCGACAAAGAAGGATTGTCTTACTCATCAAAAATTGTTCAAGGGAAAAACATGGCTGATGCAGCTTTAAATTATGCTTCAAAAAATAAGTGCGACCTTATTGTGATCAATACCGGACATGAATCAAGGACTACAGGAATTTTTCTTGGCGCATTCTCTCAGCAAATTGTTAATCATTCGAACATTCCTGTCTTGAGTTATAAACATGCCGATGGAGAATTTATTATTGAAACTCCCGGGTTTGGTGTGTTTTAATAGCGCAAAAAAGACTCATTATTATCAAGTGTAATTTTCGGTCTATCCCTTGGCCGCAATAAAAATGTTCTTATATTTATCGAAAGAAAATGTGATCGCTTTCAATTAAGAACAAACCCTTGGTTATGAAAAATATCAACTTTGCTAAATTTATCGTTTTCGGACTTCTCTTACTAACAATTTATAGTTGCTCCGATCATTCCAAACAAGAGATTACTTCAGAGATCAATTCCTTTTATCAAAATTATAAGGGCGATTTTCGCTCTGTAGATAAAAAACTAATGTCTAATGATCTCGCTGATTTGATTGCTAAATCAATTTCAAAGGAAGAATTGGAAGCTGAAAAAGTAAAAGAAAGCGAGTACCCAACTGACAAGCCATTGATGATAGAAGGTGATGTTTTTTCTAGTCTTTATGAAGGGCAAGATGCATATAAGATCGGCGAAATAAAAGTAGAAGAAAATAAAGCCACTGCTTTTATTGAATTTTCAAATAGTATTTATAAAGAACATTGGAAAGATGAACTTGTTCTAGTGAATGAAAACGGTTGGAAAATTGACGATGTTATTTATTCAGGCCACAAAATAGAAGCCGAAAGCGCGAAAGAAGGGTTGAAGAATTTTATTCTATTTGATGAATAAGATTATTTAATGAAAAATAATTGTTGTTAAGTCGTTTAGCTCAACATATATCCATATGAATAAAAATAAGAAATCCGGGAAACAAAATAATAACGCCTCCTTCAATTCAACAAATACCTGGATAATTGTCACAATAATATTAACAGTACTTTGTCTTTATTCAAGAACTATTGATTACGATTTTACTCTTGATGATGATTTATTCTATGGAAAAAACGAAACAGTGCTTAAAGGAGTAAAAGCCATACCTCAAATATTTCAAGAGAATTCATTGCAGGGTATTTTTAAAAATAACAATATTGATGATTCTTATCGACCAATAACATTAACCACTTTTGCAATTCAAAAACAATTATTTGGTGTCGATGCTAAATCGGGGCATTTCTTCAACATCCTTCTTTATGCGCTGTGTGGTTTATTGATTTTTTCTATTCTGAAAAAAATATTTACTAAATGGCCATTATGGGTCAGCGGTGCTATCACACTTTTGTTTATTGCACACCCTATACACACTGAAGTGGTCTGCAGTATAAAAAGTAGAGATGAATTGCTTAGTTGTTTCTTTGGTTTAATGTTTCTGAGATCGATTCTGAAAAACAAAGAAAACGGTACCATTAAATCGATACTACTTTCTTGCGCCTGGTTAATGCTTGCTCTTCTCTCCAAAGAAAGTAGCGTGACATTTATTGGTATTGCTGCTCTCATATATTATTTCACAGAAGATATTACGCTAAATAAAATCGTCGTAAAACTTTTTCCTTTTGCATTATGTGTTGGCGTTTTATTAATAATTCGAAGCTTTATTCTTACAGGCGACACTTCTTATTCCAGAGGACTTGTAATTTATAATTCATTGAATGCAGCGACGAATTTCTCTGATCTGTATGGAACTCGTTTTAAAATACTTTTTCTTTTTCTTCAACAGCTTATTTTCCCTGTTTTTTTGAAATGGGATTATTCTTTCAACCAAATACCTATCGTTTCATTAGCCAATCCAATTGCAATTCTCTCCATGGTCTTGCATTTAGGATTAATCGCTTTAACGATTTATTTATTTCGAAAAAAAGATCCAATGGCTTTTGGATTGCTATTCTACTTCATCACTTCCGTAATCACTAATAACTTCTTTATAAAGATTGGTGCCACATTCGCAGAGCGATTTTTATTTGTCCCTAGTTTAGGCTATCTTATTTTCCTTGCAGGACTCCTCGCATATTTATTTAAAGCGCCACTGGAGCAGGCTGTCACAAATTCAAAATTTAAAATTGCTTTCAGCATACTTTTTATTTCATTCTGTGCGCTCACGATTGCGAGAACGCCAATATGGAAAAATAATTTCGCCCTCTTTACTTCCGGCGTTGAAACTTCCCCTAATAGCGCTCGCACAAACGAATCTCTTGCAACTGAATATCGTATTAAAGCGGAGCTTGCTACTAATGCTCAAGACAAATTCAATTTCTATAAAAGTGCTCGACAATATTCTTTGCGCAGCGTAGAAATTCTTCCGACTTTTACAGAAGCATATTACAATCTCGGTGTAATAGCAATTGCACAATCGGATACATCTGAAGCAATCAATTGGTA
>JANOBV010000237.1:0-1386 GCA_031411835.1 Bacteroidota bacterium
CCAAATACTTTTGTCTTTTTCAGAAGCAGTGACGATCATTTTTTCAATAGTCGTTTTACCGATTCCTCGAGCAGGAACATTTATGATTCTTTTTAATGCTTCTTCATCGTTGTGGTTGATCACTAATCTGAAGTAAGCAAGCAAATCTTTTATCTCTTTTCTCTTGTAGAATGAAAGTCCGCCATAAATCCGATATGGGGTTCCCATTTTTCGTAATGCTTCCTCCATTGAACGAGACTGCGCATTGGTTCTATAAAGAATTGCAAAATCTTTATTATTCCATTGATTGTGCATCTTCGTCTCGAAAATAGAATTAGCAACCATGACACCTTCTTCATTGTCGCTCAGCGCACGCATCAATTTGATCTTATCGCCTTCATCGTTTGCTGTCCAGACTTCTTTCTTAAGTTGATTCTTATTTTTTTCGATAACGCTGTTAGCAGCATTCACGATCACTTTCGTTGAACGATAATTCTGTTCAAGTTTAAATACTTTCAGATCCGGATAATCGCGTTGGAGTGAAAGGATATTTTGAATGTTTGCACCACGAAATGCATAGATCGATTGTGCATCATCACCTACTACGCAGATATTTTCAAATGCAGCAGCCAGTTTTTTTACGATTGAATACTGAGCAAAATTTGTATCCTGAAACTCATCTACTAAAATGTATTTGAATTTGTGCTGATACTTATGAAGTATTTCAGGATATTTAGAGATTAGAACCCAAGTATTATAAAGAAGATCGTCAAAATCCATTCCCGAAGCTTTGAAACAACGCTTTACATAAAGCTCATAAAGTTGTCCGAGTTTAGGACGACCGGAAGAATAATCATCTCCAACAAACTCAACGTTCTTCTGATATTCACTCCACGAATAAAGATTATTTTTCGCAGTAGAAATTCTGTTTAATACAACATCGGGTTTATACAATTTATCGTCGAGTCCTTGTTCGTTAATGATAGACTTGAGCAAACTTTTTGCATCGTCAGTATCATAAATTGTAAAGTTCGATGGATAACCGAGTTTATCTGCTTCTATCCTTAAGATTTTTGCAAAGACTGCATGGAATGTTCCCATCCACAAATTCTTCGCTTCGCTTCCCGTAATCTTTTCGATTCGGTTACGCATTTCTTTTGAAGCCTTGTTGGTAAAAGTCAGTGCAAGAATATTGAAAGCATCGACTCCATTATTGAGCAAATGTCCAATTCGGTGTGTTAGCACTTTTGTTTTACCCGAGCCGGCACCGGCAATGATCATAATTGGGCCATCAGTATGAAGTACTGCGGCCTTTTGAGCGTCATTAAGTTCTGCTAAATAATTGTCTTTCATCCCGGAATCTCAGAAACTGCATAAAAAAACCGCCTTGGGCGGCTCAAACGATTC
>JANOBV010000238.1:0-20109 GCA_031411835.1 Bacteroidota bacterium
GAAAGTCGAACCGGAAAAGTGAATTCGTTTTTCAATGCAATCTCTACAATCTCAAGTGAATGTGGCCTAAAAAACAAAGGACCTAGCAAGATAAATCTCACTAAGTCCTGTTTGGTAGCGGGGACCGGACTCGAACCGATGTCCGCCTGGGCGGATATGAGCCCAATGAGTTAATTATTTTGTGGTGGAATAAACTTTTTTAGAAACTCTCTTCCTTTGCCACTCTTAAAATATGTTTCTCTTTTCTGAGCGTCACTTTTAGTTTTGAATTCTTCAAAATAAATTATTTCCCAAGGTTGATAGCGCTGAGTATATCCTTTGTTCGAAGGGTGATTGTGCGCTGAAAGCCTTCCTTCTAAATTACTTGTCGATCCAACATACGTTTTGTGGAATTTAGAACTGTAAAGAAGATAAGCGAAATGCATATAATTTTTATGAATGTCTTGAAAAGTTCTAAAGCATAAAAAATCCCCAGATTTCTCTGAGGACTTTTTCCAGGTAGACCAAACAGTTCAAAAGTCGAACTTTTTGAAGGATTTAATGCTAATTACTAATTATCTGAATAGAATCTAATTTACTTAAAATGTTTAGAAAACCAAATTTTATACGCTTGATAGGAGTTACAAACCATTTCAAAAAGTTCTTGTAATCTCTTAGTACAGTTTAAATATTCCAGTTAACTTTTCAATAATATGGAATGAAAGTATATGGGAGAATATTTATAGCATGGTTATAAAAGAAATTATCCGCTAGTGAAACGAGTAATTTATCCTTCGCTTACGATTCGTTGTGTGGGTTAAATTGGTGTTACTTTTCACTCAAATGAATGTGATTAGGGAACTATGGCATAGAGGTGAAGGCTAAGGGACTGCCTGCTACAATTATACAGCTCAGTTTCCATTTACTGGTAGAGAATAGTATTTAATAAGAGGAAAAGTAGATGTTGAGTTTTATTTTCGTAGTATTACAGTGAGAGTATGTAGCGGTAAGAATTGTAAGTGTTTATTTTATCTGAATGTAACCCATTAATTTATTTCGTATGGAACAAACAAATAAAGAAAAACTGATAAAGGAAAGATTTAAAAAAATATTTCCGCAAATGAAATTGATTGAAAAAAGAGAAGGTAATGATAAATCGGTTGAAAGAACTTTTTATAGCATTTTCCCAGATAACAATAACTTTAGAGGCAGCAGATATTATTTTAAATCAAAAGGTAAATTCTTGCATTTTACAAGTCTATTAGCTATTGAAGCTATTATAAAAAGTAAAAAAATAAGAATGTACAATATTAACAGCATGAAAGATCCTCGTGAGTTTTCCTATGCTGGCAATATTTTTTCGTTCAATAAAAAAAACAATGTCGATGCAAAAACAAATTTGTTTTTGTTGTCAATGTGTAGTGATAAAATACTTTCCTCAAAGAAATCTGAAGAATTTAATATGTGGCGTTTGTATGGTGATAATGGTGATGGGGTTTGCGTAGAATTGGATTTTAATATGAATCCAGCATCAAATTGGAGAGATTATCATTTAAGCGAAGTTTATTACGGATTAAAGCCAAAACTTGAATTGAAAAAAGTAAATCTCCTTCTTAAAGATTACGAAGATGAAAAACCGAAAATAGAAATAGACTTAGGCCAATTGGCTGCATTCCACAAAACAATCCTTTATGAGCCAGAAAAAGAAGTGCGATTATTATTTGACGGCAGACTAACTAAGGGAATTCTTTCGCGTGAGTTTAGAGACTCAAATAAAAATATTTCTTCTCCAATAATAGAAGCAGATATAGCTAAAAGTTTAAAACTTAAACGCGAAGTAAATTATTTAGAGTTGCCAATTTATCATAAAGGATTTCAACCTTTATTTGATCCTAATTCCATCCCTGTCCCAAAAATCAATAAAATAATTTTAGGATATTCATATGACGACAGCTTTAAAAAAATGAAAAGTCAATTAATGAAAATTGTTAAAGCGAATTTAGGACACGAAGTAGAAATAGAGCAAAGTCGACTTACTAGCGTGTATAATGAGGCAATAAATTAAATCCAATTCGAAGACCATGTTTCTTGAAAGTAGAATTTTTTTATTATTATCACCTGAATGGGCAGGAGTTATTGTTTCTGCGACTGCTTTGATTTTTGCTGTTCTTGGTTATCTTCAATTGATCAAATCAAAAATTGATACAGAAAACCAAATTCAAAGTCTTGCAAAACAGGCAATAGAAACTGGAAAAGTTGCAGAACAAATGGCAGCAATGGCTATGATGCAAAAAAAGCAAAATGAAGCTATTAGAAAGAACTTTAGGCCTCGTCTCAGATTTGATAAATCTTCATCTGGAAATAATTATATAGGTGTTTATCTAACAAATTTAGGTGGAAGAATTGAAATCCTGACTGCTAGCTATACTCCTGAATATTTATTATTCGTATGTCCTGAAAATGGAAAGTCCGTAGAAGCCGGAGCAACAGTGCATTTTCAATGGTCAATAGTTAATCCACCACCCGGATGGAACCAAAAAGTATTTAGTGTAAATTTTTCTTTTAATGATATTTATGGGTTCACATACCAACAGACAATAACTAGAACTGTAAAACATCATGCAGAGTATTTTGATCTTACAGAGTCAGAAGAAGTCAAAATGGAATCTACCTAATAGCTACACTTAATGCAAAACGCATTAATAGAGCCTAATATACCAAAAACATCCAATTAATGTGACTAAATTCAAGAATTACTATCTTCGATTGTACGAGATAAATTTGTATTTTTGATACTATGTTTGTCACATTAATCATCTTGTTAAAAAGCAAATTTGAATTAAGATGAAAAACGTAATAAGCTTATTAATATAAACATAAGAAGGTAAAGTATGTTCGGAGAAATAACTAATCCATCATTTATTTTTTGGCCTGTAGGAACAGGAGATACAACAACTATTGTTGTGAGTGATACAGAAATAGTTCAATTAGATATCAATGATAAGCTCATGGCAGATGAGCAAGGTAATGAGCACATCCCTATTGTTGATGAATTAGTAGCCAAGTTACCGAGACGAAATGACAAGCCCTATTTATCATGCTTTGTTCTCACTCATCCCGATCTAGATCATTGCAGAGGTTTTGCTGATTTACTAAAGAGAGTCGTGATAGGTGAAATTTGGCATACGCCGCGTATTTTTCGCGAGTATGAAGACACAGCAGATTTATGCGACGATGCAATAGCATTTCGCAAAGAAGCTCATAGACGAGCAAAATTGTCCATTGAAGCAAATGGCGATCCTGGTTCAGGGAATCGCGTTCGTATTATTGGGTATGCTGAAGAACTATTTAAAGAAGGCGAAAGATACCATGGATTCCCTCAAGCAGAATTTTATACTCGTCCCGGTAATCCTATAAATAGATTAGACGGTGTTAATGTTGGTGATAGATTTGAAGCTTTCGTTCACGCACCATTTAAGAATAGTCTTGCAGATTCTCGTAATGAAACTAGCTTGGCAATGCAGATTGCTATTGGTCCCGTAAATCCAATATACGGATTATTCTTAGGAGATCTATCATATCTTTCAATAATGCAAATCTTTAATGAAACTCATACTCACAATAATGAGCATCGTCTTTCATGGAATGTACTTTTAGCACCGCATCACTGTTCTAAAAAGATTATGTATGAAAGAGATACTGAGGGAAATGATGTTTTAAAACAAGATGTTTTAGATGAATTCTCCGCATGTCAATTGACTATAGGATATATTGTTTCGAGTTCAAATGAATTTCCTGCATCAAACAGCTCTGGCGACAATCCACCTCACATTAAAGCGAGAAACAGATACGAAGAAATTGTAAATAATGATTTCGTGTGTACTGGAGAAGTAAGCACACCAGAAAATGTAAAACCAATTATTTTTTCCTCGACTCAGGAAGGAATTATTATGGTTGATAGTGGTTATAAAATATCTGAAGCTGCACAAAAAACACTTGCCAATGCAATAGCAGATGCTCGCGGATCTAACAACCCACCTACTACAAAAGTAGGATTCGGCAAAATATGAATTCTGAAGGTCAAGCTTGGGCCCTTGAACAGTTAAAAGATATTGCTAACTCATCAGCTGGTCTATTTGAAGTTTTTAATATTGTCGAGCCAAACGCAGATGTAAAGAATTTAAGTGTTACTGTTTCTGTTTACTGTAAGGGGTATCCAAAAAAGGGAAATGGGATTTCATTTAAAGTCAGAGAGAAAATAAGAATTGAAATTCCAGGGAACTTTCCTTTTCAAATTCCTACTGCAAATTTTTCTCATAATAACTATGCTGCCTTTCCTCATGTGCAGTGGGGCAATCATATTTGTCTTTATCAGGCAACTGAAACAGAATGGCAGCCTTCCGCAGGGATGTTTGGATTCATTGAACGGTTAGATATTTGGCTTTGTGCGGCAGCAGAAGGGCAACTTGATCCTACAGGAATGCCATTGCATCCACCAATAGCTTATCCTGTAAGCAATTTTAAATTAGTACCGAAACAAAACACACCACAATTCACTTCTGATTATTGGGGTGGATACGTGAAAATCACACGTGAAAATATAGCTGTAGCAGAGTTGGGTAATTGGATAGAACATGGAGAAGCTAGACCAGAAGGTCGATTAGCCTCTGTTATTCTTTTACAAGGGGACATGCCTTTTGAATATCCCACAACGATGCGTGATCTTTTGAATGCTTTGGACGAGAGAAGTGTTCCAATAAATATTCTTAGAATTATTATTCAACTTGGGATTTTAACAACGGATAAAGGCAAGCAGGCAATATTTATTTTAGGTTCATCCATGCGTGGAATTGCCGGTGGTAAACGGTCACAACATTTAACAGGTTGGCTTATAAACGCTGATCAGGCTGATAAATTGAGAGAAACAATAATTTCAGCAACCGAAGATGACAAAGCTGATATAAAGCAATTTTATGAATGGGCTGCTTCAGCTAAAGTTGAATGGTGTGGCATCATGGAGGATAGAATTGAAATTGTTGAGCGTCGTGATTCACAATCTGTAGCAAATTTTTGGAATGGGAGAAATGTCGCAATACTTGGATGCGGTGCTATTGGCAGTACTGTAACAAATATGCTTTCGAGAGCTGGAGTTAAAAAATTGCAGCTTTTCGATAAAAGTTTAGTGACACCTGGAATTTTGGTTCGTCAAGACTTTCCTCGAGAACATATAGGTTTTACAAAAGTTTCATCTTTAAAGGTCAATGTTGAAAAAATAAATCCTGATGTCGAAGTTTGTGCCCATCATTATAATTTGATTGACCTCTTCGAGGATAAGAATCATTTAGAGGAAGTATTGCAGGCAGATTTTATTATTGATGCAACAGCCTCGAATACTTTTTCAACTGTCATTGAACATTTCTTTAGAATTAATATTATAAAACATCCTCCTATATTGACAATGTGTGTAGGGCATAATGCTGATTATGGATTAATGACTCTTTCACAGGATAAGTTCACTGGATTGTCATTAGACCTTGATCGTCGCAGCAAGATTAAATTTGCTAATTCGATGAGTGGTAAAAACTTCCTTGAAGAGTTTTGGCCTACATCAGAAAACAGAAGACAAATTTTCCAACCTGAGCCGGGGTGTTCTAGTCCTACTTTCAGAGGCTCCTTTGCAGACGTGTTGGCTTTAACATCACAAATGCTGAATGTATCTGCTGATTGGTTGTCGAATAAATCCCTCGAAACTTTAAATCGCACCTTTGCTATTAATCTCTCCGATAAAAGTTCAGTTGCATTGCCCGCTCGGCAAATTCAATTTGAGTGGTCGGACTATATATTATTAAAAGATGAGAATAAGGGTTACGAAATTCGTATAGAACCCAGTGCCTATAATTCTATTCTATCTTGGATTAGACGATCAGAAAGAGTTAATGGTTCAAGAATAGAAACTGGTGGTATTTTATTTGGACAAATTGATGAATTTTTGAAAGTGATTTGGATAAATGAAATTAGTGGCCCTCCATCAGATAGTATAGCATCGCCAGAATGTTTCATCTGTGGGACAAAGGGAGTCAATGAAATGAATTACGAAAAAAATAATCGCACTACAGGCACGGTTTCATTCGTAGGAATGTGGCATACGCATCCTCATGGAAGGCCAATTCCAAGTCCAACAGATCTCTCTGCAATGAAAACACTGTTAGGAGATAATAAGGACTATCTTGGAAAAACTTTTTTGATGCTTATTTTTGGTGGAACCTCATCCTCTCCTAAGATTTCAGCAAATCTGTTTGAGCGTAAGAACTATGAATAATAAGAATTTAAAATCAATTGGGTTAGCACTATCAGGGGGAGGTTCTCGTGCAATGGCATTCCATCTAGGGTGCTTGAGAGCTTTGCATGATCGCAAAATCCTTGACAAAATAAGCGTCATTTCAACTGTTTCAGGTGGAAGTGTAATAGGTGCATATTGGGCATATACTTCGCAAAAATTTGAAGACTTCGATCAACAGATCGTTAATGTCTTAAAACGTGGACTACAAAAAGACATTTTACTTCGAGTTTTTTTCAGTGAAGAGACACCTAAAATCATCGGAACCTTACTTATTACAGGGTGTCTAACCTTACTATTACAGGGTCTAAATTTTATTATTGCATTAACGCGAAAAATGCTTTGGTTGCCAACCTTGAGAATAGAAAAATTCTTATCATCACTGATAAAGGCATTACCTGTTTGGGGCAATTTTACAACTGCATTTCAATCTGCTCTTGAGAAACGTTTATTTAAAAAAAAAACAATTGATAAAGTTGCTAAGCCTAATCTATCTGTCATCATAAATACTTGTGATTTAAAAACAGGCACTGCCTTTCGTTTTGGTTCCGAAAAATCAGGTGGTTGGCGTTATGGTTCTATAGTTGGAGCAACTCCATTAGTTGCTAAAGCTGTTGCAGCCTCAGCTGCATTTCCAATATTTCTACCTCCCCTGATAGAAAAATTTGAGTTTCAAAAAAATGAAAATAATTATAGTGCTACAGTTTCACTCACTGACGGTGGCGTATATGATAATCTTGGTGTGGCAGCAATTGAGCCAGGAAAAAGTATGGATTCTATATTTGGTTACTCAGTAAGCCATATAATTAGTCTCAATGCTGGTGCTGGCCAATTTAATGGCGATGACGATAATAATCATTATTTGTGGAGAGCAAGAGTTTCTCGCTCATTTGATGCTGTACATCGAAAAGCTCAGGACGCCATTTATCAACGTCTACATAAATTCCTTGAAACAGGTGAACTTGAAGGCTTCGGATTAATATATCTAGGGCAGCAAGATAAAAGATTACCTTATATGCCACCGGATTTGGTAAGGGCAGATGAAGTTAAGAATTATCCTACTAACTTTTCTCCAATGACAGAAGAGAATATTGAGCTTCTTTCAAGACGTGGAGAACAACTTACACATATCATTATTGACCGTTACCTTAAAGATTTAATTGAGTAATTTCATTTTATAAACTTTTAATTTGTACAGATGAACGCTTCCGAAAAAATTGTATCCGATCTTTCCCAGAATTCTTTTTTATCCTTTTGGAGTTTTGCTAATCCGATAGGCAAAAAGAATAAAGAACTCTGTGATATATTAGTGGTATGCGAGCCTGATATAATTATTTTTTCAGTTAAGGATATTTCTATCAAGAGTTCCGGTAATTACGATTTGGATTATGATAGATGGAAACGGCGCGCAATTGACGAATCAATTGATCAAATTTATGGAGCTGAAAGAATAATTCGTTTGCGAGATGAATTATTCTTAAATGATGGCACACCAATTCAGCTCCCAGAAAAAGGAATTAGAAAAATTTATCGCATTGCTGTCGCTTTTGGCAATACAGATGATTTTCCAATTATTACAACTCCTAAACCAAGAGATAAATTTGTTCACGTCTTCGACGAACGTTCGATCAATATTATATTAAGAGAATTAGATACTATAACTGACTTTATAAATTATCTCGATGCAAAGGAAGAACATTTCAATACTTCAGGAAGACTCATTGCAACAAGCGAGGAAGATTATCTTGCTTATTATTTATTAAATGGACTACGCGTTGAAGAGGACAATGATCTTTTAATCATTAGTGACGTATGGGAACAGTATTCAAAATCCGAAGAGTATAGAGATTATAAAAAACGAATTCAAAATAGTTACATGTGGGATGAAGTCATAGAGTTATTTTATCGTGATTTTATTGCCGGTAATTTAATAAGTGATATTTCTCGGACAGACATGGAAATTGCTATTCGCCAAATGAATAGAGAAAGTCGTTACGACCGAGCTGCTTTAGCAAAGTCCTTTTTGGATATTATAGAGAATACCGATGTCTCAAAAAAAGTTGCAGCGCGTTTCATTCAAACAAATACTTCCGCAAAGACAACAGGCTATGTATTTTTAGCTCGCCCATTTTCAGATCGTGAATATCGGATCAAAGAGCTTGGACTTCGTTGTTTTGTAGCAATGTCATTGAACAAAGAGCTTAAAACGATCATTGGAATTGCAAGAAATCGATATGTCGAGGGTGAAGGGACCGCATATGATTTGCATTACTTTCACATAGACGAATGGACTCAAGAATTCAAACGAGAAGCTGACAAAATAAGGGATGAATTGGGATATTTCAAAAATCCGGAGTTCAAACTGATGAAACCATCTAGTAACATTAAATGAGATATAATTATTATTTTAAAATATGATTTTGTTTCACCTGTAAAATTAGAAGTTAAAATATTTTCAAAGATTGTCGGAAACGACCGAAGTAATTTCTATTAATCATTCGTCAAGTGTATTCCACATGCTCTCTGTTGTTTTCTCGATCGAATCGCGAATAGGTGCAAGATTCAGTCGCGAATAGACTTGTGTTGCCTGCGTTGATTTGTGACCAAGGCTTTTACCAATTAACGACAGACTTGCACCATTAATAGCCTGATAGCTTCCAAATGTTCTTCTTATATCATGTAAACGTAGTCCAAGAACCTTTAATATAGCTGTCAAGAAAGGAGTTGATGATAAAGCCAAAGAACAACAACTTCAAGCGGCTTCGGTCGCTTTTTTTATTTTCTCACTTGTCTTAACAGGTATATCCTTGCAGAAATTAGAAGGAAAGATCATTTGAGTATGTTTGAGTTATTTTCTAAATAAAACTATTTATTGCAGAATATGGGCTAAAATATAAAATTGTTATAATTGAAACAAAAAGGAATTTGAAGTTCTCAATTTCATTTCCTAAGTTCTGTTATTCTCTTTCGAATTGTAGTATAGCACTTATGCCTCGGATTTTGGTTTCGACCGATCAAATATCATTCGGATAACAAAGGATGACCAAGCTAAATCATAAAGCCAAAAGTCAACCACTTTTTTACTCTCTTGGAACAGAACAGAAACTAAAAACCCGCCGCCAATAAAAGAATATGGCGGTGTCATTGTGTATGTCTCTTTGAAAAAACTAGCACTAAGGTCAAAGTCAATATTATCTGTATTTTCATCTTCAATAAAGGATAATCTCTTTCCCAATCTAATCTCATCAATTGTCAATACTACAATTGGCTCACATAATAATGCAGAACGGGACTCGCAAAATGCAATTGCATATACGGTACCTATCTTATAATCCGTAATATCCAAGTCTGGCTTTTCCTTCCAAATTGCAATGATTAAGAAGTTGTAATCCAATTTATAAATTGCGTATGATGTATGGAAGGAGGGTAAGCCCCAATAATGAGGATTACCAAATTGAGTTTTTACTTTTGCGAATGAATCTTCGATTCTTATTCCTTTAAAATCACTTTCATACTTAATTCCTGACGGCTGCTTTTTTAAAAGCACTCCATCGACTATTGCCTCGTGCTTATTATAAAATACTTCTATTCCATGCGACCAATAGCGTTCAAAAAGACTATAATCTTCTTCAGGATTTCCAAGCAATTCATGTACGGATACTTTGTTTCTTCCTAAATTGAAAATAGATTCAATGCCTGTATCATTTTTTATGTTATCATATAAGTAATCCTTTCCTCGTTCAGTTATTTGAAAAATTGCTTTCAATATCTTATTGTAGTTTTCTGCATAAGAAATTTCATCGGTCATATCAACATATAGATACTGACGTAGAATAACAGGAATACTAGATTCTTTATTTCCGCTTTTTAGAATAGGAATTATTTTCGGTTGGATTAAGTTTTCGCTCAAAATATCTGTTAATAACTGGAATTCATATCCAACTCCACCAATGCGATTTTCTGATTTTGATTTGTAATTTTCTGTCATTACAATAATAACTTTATCAACTACCCTTATCCGTTCCATAAAGTATGTTATATTACCACCCACTAGTAAATTAGATTGATCGAAAATTAAATCGACGTTGTCTTGTTGGAGCTGTTTAGCTAAATCCAATACCCATTTTTGATGTTCGTCGTTATCCCAAGAATAGTGTAAAAAAACCTTATGTTTTAGCATTGATTAAAATTATAATATTAATCGTTAGTATTTTGTTCCATCTTATATTTTCCTATTCTAAGAAACGCACAAATCAACAAATGCATATAGTGAAGGGTGTAGTTTTCAAAACGGAAGAAACTATGTGCAATGTTGTTTCTTAAATTCATTCCATCTTTAGCTGTAAAAAGGTACTCAAAAAATATTCGATCGTTATCATCAAAGAAATTCCGAATTTCTTCTTCTTGAAGCAATTCTTCTATATACTTTTCCCTAAGAATATCGTTTTTACCGAGAGTCGTCGTTGACAAACCGATAAGTCTTGCAAAATCTCTTAACACGCCCTCAAATTTAAGAGTGAGTGAATCTATGGACAATACAAGGTTGAGGGTTGGTCTTTTAGAACGGAGGGCGCTTTCCATCGCAAAGAAATATTCTTGCAAAGATGGAGCGATTAAATATAGCCATTTATATTTTCTTGATGATTCTGGATCGGTGAATTCCTGACCAAGCCACGTATTTTCATGAAAATAATTCGCGACTGATTCAAATGATATTTTACCACGCTTAATCCCTTCTACAAAAATTCTATGAAGATATGGAAGAAGGCAGGAACGAATATAAATATTGTAAGCATTAAATAATTTCTCTTTCGGTGGATTGCTATTGCTGTTCTCTGAATTGGAGATATTATTGTTGATGTCAAATTTTACTGTTGTCACGAAGTCTAGAAAACTGACTGAACTATCTTTCACCATTTTTTCTAATAAGTCAGAGCTCGGAAAAATATCATTCCCTTCAAGTAAGTAGGAAATTATTTGTTGAGGTTTTAGTCCCAAGAGTGCTTCAACTCTTGCATCCATGTACTCTGCAAGTTTTTTAGAGGCTTCATCATCCATTGGAATTTCAATCTTGGATAACTTTAACTGCGATTTTAAATCAGCGTATATTTTTTCAGTCTTCTTAACCTTTTTACTATGATGAGCCTTTTTATAGTAAGAGATTGCTTCCTTGTAAAATGTTAATGGTATCATTCTGGATTCATCATCCATACGATATTCAGCCATTTTTACAATAGCATCACCGATGTGTTCATTCCAGATAGACGTATCAGTTTTCAGTTTCCTAGCAACATGAAGTCCAGTTAATAAGATATCTTTAATCTGAAAATAATCTGTTTTAACTTTTGCGTGCTGTTTTGCAATATCAAGTATCAAATCAAGTATTCCGTCAAAATCTTTATTTTTAAAAACGGATGAAATCTCCAGCATTAAATCTATTATATATTTTTTTGTATCATGAGGATAGATTTTTCCAAATAGCCAATTCTTCAATATGCTTTTAAAATCTTCAACTCTATACTTAATTTGAACCGCATTATATAAACCATTCTTTAAAAACTTCAATGCTTCCCACCCTGAATCTTTATGGTTCTTTAATTCAAATGAAGCAATAATCCTCAGACAAGAATCGACAGATAATTTAGCTTGTGTGGAATGTTTAATCTTAGATGGCCCATTCCAGAGAAGTTGACTATAACGATTAATCAGATAGTCGTTTGAAGAGGTTGATAAACGTCCTTTTATATACTCTAATTGATCATCCGTAAATTCTTTATATGAAGGATATTCAAATAGATCTCCAGCGTCATTGGTTGAAGTATGTCTTGGTTTAGTTTTTCCTTCATCGAAATAAAAGTCAAAAGTAAGTCCTTCAGCAATTATATTTTTTTTTACTTCACCATCTGTTGTTTGATCTGATAACAAATAAATATCTCGTGAAAGTTCACTTCTTTTTGTAGAATGATTATAGTTTGTTTCTAAGTGAAGTTGAAGTTCCTTTAGAGAATGAAACGGTATTGTTTTAGTTTCCATCATTAATTTGGTTGTTCTGATGCTCTTGATTATTTTAATTAGTTAATTAGAACTTTTAATTCAACTGACGTTTTAATGTTCCTTTTTCATTGTCCTTTGTGCCTCTTTCAAGATGAAACTGTTGAAAATTACGAACATGCTTTAGCTTCCTCCAATAAAAAAGGTGCAGATGCTTTCGGTTTAAGTTTTTTGCTTGAAAGATAGTCTGGTGTTTTGAATTGTGAGCTAGTTTTGCCTGTTAATGCATATAACTTCCAGCCAATTTTGACAAAGAAAAAATTAGTGTTATGAGAATACACGGTTACTTTTTTGACTTTAAATACCCAATCCTTATAAAATTTTGAGTGGAGTGTTTTTGTTTTTGAAAATAAACTGATAAAAAGAAATTTCCAGGAGAAAGGGCTTATAGGTATGTAATTGTCAGTAGGAAGTTTTTTATTCTTGGTGTATATCAGTAAACCTAGATCTTTGTCATTAAGCAATATAAAACTTGAAAAATTATTGTAATGTTGCCTACCTAAATCGCCTAAACCATGTGTGAAGAATCTTGAAATCGCTCTTACGCCTTTCTCTATACAAACAATTGAGTTCTTCAGTAGTAGCTTTTCTTCTTGTTCAGGAGTTAATTTTGTTAAATCAACATTCTCGCCAAATGAGTAAATAAAGTTCTTGAATTGAGTAAAGGGATTGAAACTTTGGTTTGAGTTTTCTAAAATGATTGAGTCAATATAGTAGTAGCGTTGTTTGATTGAAAACTCTGTAATGATTTTTAGAAACTCACGAAATTTTTTATTGCTCTCAATAAATTCCAAATCTTCCCTTACCATTGGAACTTGTTGCATCAATTCAACTTTTTTTGAATACTCTATTAATTCATCAAGCATTTTTTCAATGCCGTGCCCATTGCTGTAAAGATTAAATTGTTCTTTAGCCTTCTTTAGCTCGGGATATTTTCCGTTTAGATGTTTTTCTTTTAAAAGAAGCAATATTTTTATCATTCTTTCAAAGCCTGAAGATAAAAGCTGTAAGGGTACGTGATTGCTTGAAACGAAAGAGGCTTGTTCATTTAAGTTTTTTAACCCTGCTGAAATAAGTTTGAAAGATGCTTCTACTTCCTCAAATACTGCGGCAACTTTTTCAATTTCGTGCGTTTTAGTATTCATTTAAATATTTGATACAGTTTGCGTCTTGTTATTAAGCAATCGGTTTTCAAGAGTGTTTAATGTGAAAATTGATTTTATAAATATTTCTGTTGCAACTTCCACATAATTGTCATCACGTAAATTAAAATATTCAATTGCCTTCTTGCATGCTTTATTGGTATTGCTGAAACTGTGAGAGAGCAAACCAGACCGTAAGTCCCAAAGGGTTCTTAAAAACAAAATCATTTCCGGAATTTCAATGTCTTTTGATTTTAGAAACAATTCCAGCTTTGATATACCTTTATCGCCATCTTTGGCTAAATGATTTTTTTCTAATTCTTTTTCGTTCAATCTATCAATAGTCAGCTTTGTAAGCGAAAGTACCTGCTCACAGAATGATTTCACGTTGTTTGAAGTTGGTAAATGCAATGAGGTGAAGATGTGTTCGTCTTGTTTCGCAAGAGGCTTGTAAAACTTCCAGCCATATTCTTTTTCCCAACTTAAATTAAATTGTTCGTATTTATACTTAAAGAAGAGGTCTGGTGTTTCGGGATTCTCTACCCAACTCCCTTCAATCATTGTTTTGTAATATGTGCTACTAATCCCGCCTTGAGGCGAAATGTTGTATTGTTTCCAATGAAGTTGTTCTTTATATGGCAACATTCCCAATTCAATCAGAAAAACGGGAACAAATTTTTCCACATTGTTGTCAATCTTCAATGAAAAGAAATGTGAACTTACTCTCCAGCTGTCAACTTTATACTTTACCGGATCGTTGTAATACTTATCTAAAACTTCTTTTTTAAAATAAGTCAGAACGAAATGATTCTTGTCATTCTTTTTGCATTCCTCCAAAATCTCATTTCCGTCTTTGTCATAACCTGTAATGAATTTTTCATAAGGCTGATTTTCGTAATCAAAGTTATAACTCTTTTTACTCTTATCTGGGTTGAGAAGCACTTTCCCGCGAACCCAACTTTGACTTTTTCCGATAATAGAACGAATGTAACAATTGTAAAAACTGTTTTCAGTTTGGCAATCTTTGTCTAAAGGTTCAACATTCAATTCTATAAGACTTTTGGTGTCTAATCGCATAAAGTCAAAACAAATTGAAAAATACATATTCCTTATTGAAATGTATTCAATTATATATTTCAATTTAACTTTTATTTTCTTGGGCTCAACTACAATAACTTCATCAAGGTCGCCAACTTCATCAATGAAATAAAATTTTCGGTTCTGCTTATTCTCTCCTCTTTCGTATAAATTGAAATATAGTACAAACTCTTCTGAAATATCTACATAAGATTCATGTCCTCCACTGAAGTTAAACTGCTTGAAAAAAAGAAATGGCTCAATTCCCTTTTCACCATTCGTCTGGTATTTGCCATCTCCCCAAATAGTGGGTTTTCCTTCGCTTCCATATTGAATAACCCAATCAGTATCTAGACGATATTTTTCAATTCTTTCGGAATCAACAAGGCAACAATAAACTAGATTTTGGTCATCGATATTTGGCTGATAACTATCATAAGCAGTTACCCAACCTTCTTTTATAAAGGAGGTTTCAATCAATTTTATTTTATCTGATAGTAAAAAAGTTTCTCTATCCATTTCCTTCTACAATTTTTATTTCCTTTTCTGTCAAATCATAGAGTTGATAAACAATTTGATTTATTTTGTTTTCGCAAAAATCTATTTTGCCTTGTAGTTGTGATTCTTGCGTCGCAAGTTTTGTCTCTGCTTTTTCTTGATTAAGAAGTAAGAGTTGGGTGACTAATTTTTCTATTTCTTTTTTTGCCGTTTCTTCTTTAGCGGACTTAATATCTACTATCGGAAGTCGTGCTAGTTGGTTTGTTCTCACTTTAGTAAATGCACCTTCTGTAAGGTTTAATGCAATAAGCTTGATATAATAATTGGCAAGTTCTGAATTTAAAATACCTAAAAGGAATTTGAGCTCATTTTCATTGTTTAGTTTTTCTATTTTGTAATATATTGCATAAAGAGAGCTTAAAAAATATCGCTTCTCTAAATCTAAAGTTGCAGTTATTCGCTTTCCTGTTTCCCGGATAGCAATTTTCTTCGTCTCATAAAAGGAAGTATTCTTCCAATTCCTTGCTAACCAATCACCGTATTTCAAATAGACGTTTTTTCTGTCGTTCCATATCTTGAAATGGATTTTCCGCGCAATGATTTTTTCCAAGGTTCTTTTAGTTTGGTGTCAGAACTCATTACTAACTTATCGTCATCGCCAGTTTTAATGCATTGCCTTATAAAACAAATTTCACCTAACGATTTGCTTTTGCTCACCAATTTGTCAATGATGGTTTTTGCAGCAGGATTTATAAAAACATCAATTACAAAATTCGCATTTGCTTTAACTTCGTCTTGAAAAATTTGAAAACTATCTTTTGAATTTAATTTTTCAACTGAGTCAATTTGATTCTTTATTGTAATTTTATTTTTCGCTTTTTGGGTTGGGCTTATAATAATTATACAAGTGTGAACTGTTGGGTCTTCAAAAACGGGCATTGAAAAGCATGTAACTTCTTTCAATAAACAGTTTGTTACAATGTGTTCTCTAAGTTTTCGTGAGTACAGGTTTGTTAAGAAAGGGCTTGGAATAATAAAGCCAAGTGAACCAACTTTCTCCAAAAGCTTTATCCCATTCTCAATGAACAATTCAAAGTTGTCGTATCTGCCCTCAACAGTTTTGTAATTTGAAATAAAATATTGTTTTTGCGTTTCATCATAAACTGCTCCGTAAGGAGGATTGCCAATAACGCAATCAAAACCTCCTTGCTTGAAGACTTCAGGAAACCCTTTTTTCCAATTAAATGGCTTCACATTTTTTTCTTCTCCAAAATCTAAGACTCCTCCATAATAATCAGTGTCAATCAAACTATTCCCATCTTTTATATTGCTATCCAGTGTAGGCAAAACCCTTTCATTAAACAACTTCATTTGCGAAGCAATACTTGCTTCTGTTTCTCCTTCAAGGCATTTTAATAGCAAGCTTAGCTTCGTTACTTCAACAGCATTTACGTCAATGTCTACACCGAAAATATTATTAAGAAGAATTCTTTTCTTTTCACTTGTTGTAAGATGCCCATTCGGAGTAAGAGGATTGCCTTTAGTTCCTTTAGAAACCTTTCCGTTGTCTGTGTAATAGTCTTTGTGCCAATCTAACAAATACTGATAAGCACCAATTAGAAAGCTACCACTACCGCAAGCAGGGTCAACTATTTTTATTTTACTTATTTCTTTTGGTGTTTTGTTTTCAGTGTGTTTGCCGACAGTGTTTTTTACTATGTACTCTACGATGTATTGAGGGGTGTAATAGACTCCGCCTGCTTTCCTGACTTCCGGTTTTTCTTCAATGTGGGCACGGTGAGCTTTGTCAATTTTTATTTGCTTTCCTAAAAATTGTTCATAGGCACTTCCTAATATTTCAACCGATAAAACCGAAAACTCATAAGGGCTTTCAGGATAATATAGTTCATTGATTATCGTCTTTAAAACTTTGTTGTCAACCGAAAGCGACTTACTTATTTTATCCTTTTTAAAATCGAATAACCCCGAATTATATTTATCGTCTGCTTCTTGAAATTGGTGAAAAAGGTTTTTATAAAAATCGCCTTGCTTAATCGTTAGTTGCAAATTTCCGTAGGGCTCAATGCTTCTGTCTTCTGCAATTCTGAGAAAAATAATTCTGTCAATGGTTTGTTGAACAACAAAATTTATTTCGTCTTCATTAAGATCTTTATTGTTCCAGCTGATTGAAGTTGCTAAATAGGTTCTCCAGCTATCAAGTGATTGGAGAAATTCTTTGTCAACTGTTGCAGTTCCTTTTTTATTTAGATTGCCTTGGACAAATTTGTCAAAGCTTCCTTTCAGAACTCGCTCCTTACTGAAAGTGTCCCAAATAAAATCAAACTCTTTCAGGTATTCGCGAAAGGTTAAATACTTTACCCTTGCTACTGATGATTTGTCAGTCGGTAATGGTTTCTTAGTGCAATCATAAATAGCAAACTCTTCAAAGTCGGTAATAATACTGATCGGTAACTTTGCGCTCCAACCATATCTACGTACTTGGTACGCAGGTTGAATTTCAGTCTTAACATCTACATTCGGTTTCTTAGCTTCAACAAAGAAAAGTCGTTTGCCGCCGACTAATCGAAAAGAATAGTCCGGTGCTTTGGTTGCTTTGCCGACTTTTACTCTGTCTTCGTGAATTACTTCCCGATAACTTTCAGCATAGCCGTTTTCGTTGTCTATATCCCAACCAAGTGCTTTGAAAAATGGATCAATAAAGTCCCTCCGTGTAAGTGTTTCATTATAGTCAGCTTTCTTGTATGATGAGTATTGCTCTTCAAAGCGTTCAACTAGTTCAGCAATTTTTTTAAGCGCGGTTTCTTTTGTTACCATTTTATAAGGTAAGCATCCGACCAACTACATATAGTCATAATCAAAATTAATGTTTATTCTGCTGAAAGAAAGATCAAGGTAGTAATTCTTCCAGCTTGTTAGCTTTGGAATCTGGAAGTATTTCAAAAAGATTTTTCAGCCATTGAAAAGGTTCTATGCCTTTAAGTTTGCAGGTACCTAGTAAAGAATAAAACATCGCAGCGTTTTGTGCAGCTTCGTGTGAGCCGGCGAAGAGGTAATTTTTTCTTCCAATGGCAATAGGACGAATGGCATTTTCAACTAAGTTATTATCGATCTCTAGTTTTCCGTCTGTGCAATAGATCATCAATTTTTCCCAACGTAGTAGAGAATACTTTACGGCCTTGGAAAAAGATTCTGATAGTGTAACCGTTTCATTGGCTTCTTTTAACCATTGATGAAGAGATCTTAGTACTGGTAATGATTTTTCTTGACGAACGGCTTGTCGTTCATCAGGAGTCAATTTATTTTCACGACACTGTTTTTCTACTGCATATAATTTCTGCATTTCTTTCAATACATATTCAGAACGTTCTTTGTCGTTGTCCAATGCTTGTTCAAAATATCGCCTTGCATGCGCCATGCAATGAAGCAGCGTGATTTTATCTTTGTTAAAATAACTATACACTTCGTAACCGTCACTCTGTAAATGTCCCGCAAAATTTTTCAATCTGCCTTTGGGCCCTTCTCCTCCACGACTTTCATGATACTCAAAAAACACAGAGCCGCTTTGTACATCACGATACGTCCAGTACCATCCGCGATGCGTTTTCTTTTTCTTATCTCTGTCTAAAACCTGGATGCGTGTTTCATCGGCTTGTAAATAATCGCTCTGAAGAATCTTCTTTACCAAAGTGTCGTACAGTGGTGTAATTAATTCTCCCGCTGTTTTCACCCAATCACTCATAGTGGAAGAAGGAATATTCATACCCATTCGCTTGAACTGTTCTATCTGACGATAAAGCGGAAGATGGTCGACATATTTTTGAATAATGATCAGTGCAAGTACAGATGCACCCACTTTTCCTTTTTCAATCGGTGACGAAGGAAGATCAGCGATCACAATACCCTCCTTATTTTCTTTCGCATATTTAGGACGGATGATTCTTGTGACAAACAATCTTCCGGGGTCACAATCTAAACGCTCAGTAACTTCTTCACCGATTTTTATCATTCCGCTCACATCTTCTTTCGGTTCATGAATTTCATCTACTCGTGGTAGATGCTCCGGAAATGGCAAACGACCTTTGTGATTGCTTGTTCCACTACGTTTCTCTCGTTCATACGTAATGGTTTCTTTTTCCTTTTCTATTGGAGTCAGAGGAGGTAAATTAAAACCCAATGTAATCTGGCCATTGGGAACTTCATACTTCTCGGACTTTGATCCATACATCGAACGAAGCAATTGCTCGAGCTGATGCTCTAACTTTTGGATTCGTGTGTTTTGCTGTTGAAGTTGTGAATGCTGTTGTAAATTCTCTTCTCTGAGTTGTTGATTTTCTAAAAGCAGGTCGGCTGATTGATTCACATCACAAATATAAATTATCTCATAGGAGAAACAGTAATTTCTGAAGATAAATTACTAACAAAATGATGCTCATACCGCATTCTTTTTTTTATCGATGAAAGATAAATTCCTTCTAAAATAAATTGCAATTGATGAGCAGAGATCTCAATGGAAGTATCTTTGGGCAATTCGAATGTTCCTCTTTCCAATCTTTTACTGTAAATAACAAAACCATCCTTTTGCCAATGCAGTAGTTTTATTTTGTTGCGTTGTTTAGAGAGAAAAATAAAAACGTCACCCGAGAGCGGATCTTTTTTCCATTCGTTGCGAACGATACCTGACAAACCATCATACCCTTTGCGCATATCGCAACCACTTCGATAAATAAAATACCGGTAGCGATCAGAAAATAAAATGTTCATTTACTTAATAAGTGATTGAATGTATTCTACCGGAACAAAATGAAAAATATCAACGCGTATTCCTTTGGCTAAATGTAACTGAGCAAATAAACCCGAAGCCGGATGAGTATTTCACTCGAACTGACCAGTCATTTCACTGGCAACTGACCACCCCCTGTTAAGGTTTTCAATTTTGTGTTTTTTGATTGTGTAAAGTTATTGTTTTTTTGTTGACTTTTTTCTTAAGGATTCTCCTTTGAGTTC